>CAYUJA010000194.1:0-3670 GCA_964444875.1 uncultured Acidimicrobiaceae bacterium
ATCCCAGATAGATGATCGTCCTTCGACAGAATCCGGCTTACACACCGACTCAGAACGGGAAGAGGGCCACCTCGGTGGCCCTCTTCCTGTGTTCGTTCTCGAGAACTCAGGCGGTGTTTTCGTCACCCGACGTGACGAGCTTGTAGGCACCCCATCCGACGAGCGCGCCGATCAACGGACCTGCCATATACGCCCAGATCGCCGTGTAGTTGGCACCGACCAACGCTGGGCCAAGGGTTCTCGCAGGGTTCACCGACGTGCCCGTCAACGGCACGAGAACCACATGAATGACGAGCAGCGTCAGCGAGATCGCCAGGAACGCCGTCGCCGCACCGTTGGCACTCGCCGTCACCTTCAAGATGACGCCGACGAACAAGGCGGTGAAGAGGATCTCGAGCAACAAGGCATCGACGTCGCTGACCCCGAGGGTCGTGTTCGGCACAGTCGCCGTAGAAGCCACGAATTCCTTCGAGAACACTGCCAACGCCACGAGGCTGGCAAGCACGGCACCGGCGACCTGGGCGACAACGTACAGGACGAACGACATCGCATCGAGACGGCCGTCGACCCACATCGACAAACTCACAGCGGGGTTGAAGTGCCCGCCCGAGACCTCGCCGAAGGCGTACAACGCAACGAGAAGGCCCAGCCCGAACCCGAACGCGATGATCAACACGGGCGTTCCCTGGGGCATCGGTACACCATCAGCGTTCGCGTTGCCGAAGTTGGCGGCGAAGATCGAGAAGCTACCGAAGATGACGAGCACGAACGCGCCCAACAGTTCGGCAGCGAGTTTCTTCCCTATTGCGGGCATGGTCATCCTCCATCGTCGGGTGTTCGCCCCGATTGTCGTCGGTGGTGGCCCACGCTGCAAGGACCCACCACCGGCGTCGACATGCGTGTGCCCGTGTACCATGGGTGCTGCCCCTTTCGGGCTCGCAACAATGTCATGTCACCGATCGGCCGCTGGCCCAAGACACGACCTCACCGAACGTCTGAAGGAGAAAAGGAACATCATGGCACCCCGTCGACTCACAGAAGAATCCGGTGCATCGGTAGCGGACAACCAGAACTCACAGACCGCAGGTTCACAGGGACCGGTCCTGCTCCAGGACCACCACCTGATCGAGAAACTGGCCCGGTTCAACCGTGAGCGCATCCCGGAGCGCATCGTGCACGCCCGTGGCTCCGGCGCCTTCGGCTACTTCGAACTCACCAAAGACGTATCGCAGTGGACACACGCGAAGTTCCTCTCCGAGGTCGGCAAACGAACCGACGTCCTCGTGCGCTTCTCGACGGTCGCAGGCGGCCGTGGCGCCCCCGAGGCGGTTCGCGACCCCCGCGGGTTCGCGATCAAGTTCTACACGGAAGACGGCAACTACGACCTCACGGGCAACAACACACCGATCTTCTTCATCCGCGATCCGCTGAAGTTCCCGGACTTCATCCACTCCCAGAAGCCAGACCCGCACACGAACAAGCAGGAACCAAACAACGTCTGGGACTTCTTCAGCCTCTCCCCCGAGGCGACCCATATGTTCACCTGGCTGTTCGGCGACCGGGGTATCCCAGCGTCGTACCGCCGCATGAACGGTTACGGGTCCCACACTTTCCAGTGGGTCAACGCACAGGGCGAAGGCGTATGGGTGAAGTACCACTTCAAGACGGACCAGGGCATCGAGTGCCTCACGGGCGACCAACCCGCACAGGTCGCGGGTGAGAATCCAGAGTCGCACACGACCGACCTCATGGAGGCCATCGACGCCGGCGACTTCCCATCGTGGACGGTCAACGTCCAGATCATGCCGTTCGAGGATGCCACGACGTACGGCATCAACCCGTTCGATGTCACCAAGGTGTGGCCGCACGCCGACTACCCCCTGATCGAGATCGGGAAGATGGTGCTCGACCGCAACCCGGTGAACTACTTCGCCGAGGTCGAGCAGGCAGGTTTCGATCCAGGCCACTTCGTGCCGGGAATCGGCCCTTCACCGGACAAGATGCTCCAGGGCAGGTTGTTCGCGTACGGCGACGCCCACCGGTACCGCCTCGGTATCAACCACACGCAACTTCCCGTGAACAAGCCAAAGGCGACGGAGACCGACAACTATGGTCGGGACGGCTTCATGCGGTTCGACGACAACGGCGGTATGGACAAGAACTACGAGCCGAACAGCTTCGACGGTCCGGTCGAGAGCGGTGAACCGCACTACGCCGGCATCGAGGGAGGCCTGTCGGGTACCTACGAGTGGGACAGTCGCGAGTCTGACGACTTCAGCCAGGCCGGTGCCCTGTACCGGGTGATGACGGAGGCCGAGAGGACCAGACTCATCGACTCGATCGCAGGGGACCTCTCCGGGGTTTCCAAGGACGAGATCATCGAACGGTCCCTGGCGCACTTCACTGCTGCAGACCCCGAATACGGGAGCAGGCTGAGGGCAGCGGTCGAAGCGCTGCGGAGCTGACAACACGAATCGCCGGGATCCGCCGGCGACCATGCAGCATTGGGAGATGTGATGACACGATTCGCCTACTTCGCGGGCCATGAGCAGTTCCAACCAGAGGAACTGGTGCGCCATGCGGTGCTCGCGGAGAAGGCCGGCTTCGATACCGTGGTCGTGTCGGAACACTTCCATCCGTGGGTCGATGACCTCGGCGCATCGGGGTTCGCATACGCAACGATCGCTGCGATGGCCCAGGCGACCTCGACCATCACGTTCACGACCGGTGTGACCACTCCCTTGTGGCGGTATCACCCTGCCGTTGTCGCACAGGCTGCAGCAACGCTCGACCGCCTCAGCGGCGGGCGGTTCTCACTCGGTGTCGGCACAGGGGAGAACCTGAACGAAGGACCACTCGGGTACACATTCCCAAAGTACGCTGAACGTGCCGCGCGCATGAGTGAAGCGCTCGACATCATGCGAGCGCTCCTCGATGGAGAGAAACTCACGTACGAGGGCGAGTACTACACCACGGACAGGGCGAAGCTGTACAGTCCGCCCGTCCACGACCTCCCCATCTACATGGCAGCGGGCGGCCCGAAATCTGCAGCGCTCGCAGCCCGCAAGGCAGAGGGGATCATCACCAGTGTCAAACAGCCTGAGGTGACCTTCGAACGGGTCATCGATCCTGCTCGGGCCGCTGCGGCAGAGGCAGGCAAACCGACTCCTCAGATCCTCGCCTCGCGGTGGAGCATCCGGGCTGCCAACGACGACGAGGCATGGACCACACTCGGTGCGTGGCGGGGTTTGCGAGCGCCCGGTCGTCTCGAGGCCGTCGACCCGATGGATCTACGCATCAGGGCAGATGAGATGCCCCGTGACGAGATCCTGGCGATGTACAGCATCGTCCACACACCCGAGGACTACGTGGCCGTATATCGTCCCCTGATCACCGAGGTGCACGCGGACACGGTGACGATCCAGACGACGTCGATCGACCAGGAGGCAACGATCGCGATGCTCGGAGCCGATGTGCTTCCGCGATTGAGGGAACTCGGTTAGTCGGCTCAGGACGAAGTAGGTAGTACCAAAAGGACGCGCGGTTAGGGACGGGTCGTTTTCCGTTCTCGGTTTTCCGTTCTCGGTTTACCGTTCTCCGACCGACAGTACGAACGTGCCCCCCCCCCCCCCCCCCCTCCGCCCCCCCCCCCCCCCCCCCGGGCGGGTGA
>CAYUJA010000195.1:0-3567 GCA_964444875.1 uncultured Acidimicrobiaceae bacterium
GGGACAGCAGAGGGACGAAGTCCCGATGCAGGGACCGCAGCCGTCCCCCTTTCAAGGGGGACAGCAGAGGGACGAAGTCCCGATGCAGGGGGATCAACCACACGGCACGCGTTCTCGCGATACGAGCCCATCGTTTCTGTCGTACCTGCTCGATACGGTGTCATCACATCGACAACGTCAGGAGGTTCCGTGACATTACAAGAGGTGTATGTCGCATTGTTCTGGATGGTCGCGGGTGGCTACGTCATCTATCTCGGCTGGACGATCTACCGCATCGCGACCGAACGCGCGGCCCGACGCAGACACCCTTCATCTCGAAAGGGAAACCAACCCGCGGGGAGGAGATCCGACTCGGACTCCAAGTCGCATCTGCCAACCCGAACCCGATAGCACTGACACCTGACAGCTGAAGGCCGGTTTCTGGCCGACGGCTGACGGCTGACTGTCTCTCGAGCCGGAGGCGGGATTTGAACCCGCGACCTACGCATTACGAGTGCGTTGCTCTACCCCTGAGCTACCCCGGCACGGACGCAATGATACCCCCACACCCTCATAGAGCGATCGTCAGATCCCACACGACCAGACGCACAGACTCAGCGGGCGAACATCGTTGCGAGCGCCTCACTCACCCCGGTGTCGGCGAAGCGGAAACCTGCTTCGGTGAGCACCCCGGGCGACACACGCTGGGATGCGTATCCGATCGCCGCTGCGAGTTCCTTGCCGAGTCGTACCTGGACAGCGAGTTTCGGGGCGGGTACGACGGCGGGGCGATGCAATGCCGCACCGAGCGCTCTGGCGAACTCCTTCTGTCTGACCGGGTTGGGAGCAACCAGGTTCACCGGCCCCGACGTATCACCATCGATGAGGAACATCAGCGCGCAGACCTCGTCGGCGAGGGTGATCCACGACCACCATTGGGTGCCGCCGGCTATCGGCCCACCGAGGCCGGCCTTGAAGATGGGGAGCAGCGGCGCGAGCGCTCCACCGTCGGGCGACAGCACGATGCCGGTGCGGGCCAGCACGACGCGGATTCCGGCTGTCGCTGCAGGTTCTGTGGCGCCTTCCCAATCAACACACAACCTGGCGAGGAAGTCGTCGCCTGGAGGCGAGGCCTCATCCACGAGACGATCGCCGGTATTGCCGTAGTACCCGGTAGCGGATCCCGACACGAACACGCCAGGAGGGTTCGCCATGCTGGACATCGTTTCAGCAAGCAGGCCGACAGGCCCGACACGCGAGGCCCGCAGTATCGCCTTGCGCTCCGGGGTCCAGCGCCTGTCACCTATCCCCGCCCCGTTGAGGCACACCACCGCGTCGGCACTTTCGAGCACAACCGGATCGAGAACGCCCCGATCAGGGTCCCACGTGGCACCACCGTCGTGGGGAGGTGTCCTGTGCAGCACGACGACGTCATCACCGCGCGAGCGAAGGCCATCGACGAGCGCAGAACCGATCAAACCGGTTCCACCTGCGACCACGACCCGCCGGGTCATCGCTGGTCCGCCCATGGTGCGAGATGCGTATCAACGACCGTGTACCAGTCCGCCATCATGCCTCCGAGTGGATCGATACGGTCCACGTAGTCGTACCACCAGATGGGTTCGTCGATCCAGATGTGCACAGCGGTCCGGTGGAACCCCTGTTCCCCTGGTGCAAGAGAGTGCCGTGTCCCGTGAATCGTGATCGGTATCAGGGGCGCACCCGTCATCCACGCAAGCCATGCAGCACCACGCTTGGGCTCGTCACCACCCCAGGACTCGACCCTGCGCCCTTCAGGGAACAGTCCCACGACATTCCCATCGTCGAGATGGGTGATCGCTTCACGCATCGCCCTCACCGGGTACCCATCTCGATCGAGCGGTATCGCCTGGAAGAAGTCCAGAACCAGGTCGAACACCTTCGACGTCCCATAGAGATCATCAACCGCCAGGAACCGTGCATACCTGTCGAGGTTCGACATGATCAGCGGGGGGTCGAGGTGGGAAAAATGGTTCGCCGCAACGACCGCCGCGCCCGTCGACGGCACATTGTCCCTGCCGCTGACGGAGAGGTCGAAATAGGCTTGAGCCGCGAATCGATTCGGGACGCGCAAGGCTCGATGCAGCGTGCGCGAACCGAGCGCGAAGAGATCAGCCATCAGATCCAAGGTCGACGAACAGCGCAGCTAGAGCCAACTGCGGCCGCTGGTTGGCTTTCAGCGAATCGATCGTATCGAGGACGCGCTTCGCGTTGTCAACGGCGCGTGCCGTCGTCACCCGCGTGAGTGACGTCACGGGGATATCCGTGTTCTGTACCTGTGCGCCGAACTGGGCCGCAGCGGTGTCTCGATAGAACGTCGCGAGCAGTTCGAGTCCTGTCGCGTACAACGCATCGGAGGCCCTGGCCAGTTCACGCTGCTGACGCTCCGTCACAGCTTTGGGCACTTTGCCGTCTGGGTACTGCGTGTCGATCTCACGCTCCTGGCGCCTCTTGAGCGCGGAGAGCAGCGGCTCTGTGGAGCCAAGGACCCTGCTGACGAGACGATACGCATCACCGGGATGCTCCGTGATCTCATCGGGAACACCGAGCCAGGCATCGCGGAACGCGGAGACCGTTGGCTCGGTAGCCAGAGCGATCGCAAGGCCTGGCCTGCCGCCGGAGATCTTGGCTGCTTCGATAGCGCTGTCGGGGTCGATCCCTTGCTCGACGAGCCCTGCGGCGATCTCGTCTTCAGGGACCCTGCCGAACACGATGGTGCGGCATCTGCTTGCAACCGTGGAAGGAAGATCGTGTTCGGACTCGGCGACGAGTACGAACGTCGTCGACGCGATCGGCTCCTCGATCGTCTTGAGCAGTGCGTTGGCTGCCTGGTCGTTGAGCATCGACGCCTCTTCGAGGAGGAACACCTTGCGATCTGCCTCGAGAGGTGAACGCACCGCACCCGACACGATCGACCTCGCCTGATCCACCGTTATGGAGGCCCGGCCCTCAGGCGCAACCAGGATGAGGTCGGGGTGGAGACCCTGTTTGGCTCGCCGCACGACGTCGCTGTCATCACCACCGATGAGCGCAGCAGCGAAACGGCGTGCAGCGGTCGCCTTGCCAACGTTGGATGGCCCGACGAACAGATAAGCCTGGGCAGGATTCGCCAGCTCTGATTGCAGGAGTTCGAGTACAGGGCCGTGCCCCACGAGGTCCTGGAACTGTGTCATCGCGCGACCCCCAGCGCGTCGAGCGTCTGATCGACGACGACATCGAGACGCTGTGAGGCATCGACAACGACGAACCGTTCCGGCTCATCGGCTGCGAGCGCATCGAATGCTGCTGCGACCGCCTCATGGAAGTCCCGGCTCTCGTCCCCAATGCGATCGCCAACAGCCTGGCGCTCGAGGCCGGTTCGGGGATCCGTGCGCAGCAACACGACCGTATCCGGCCAGATGCCGCCGATGGCGATGTGGTTGAGTGTGCGCACGTCATCGAGGTCGAGGCTCCTGCCCCCTGCCTGGTACGCAAGCGACGAGTACGCCGAGCGGTCCGACACCACCCACGAACCCCGGGCAAGTGCGGGGACGACCTTCTCAGCAACCA
>CAYUJA010000196.1:0-3518 GCA_964444875.1 uncultured Acidimicrobiaceae bacterium
AGGCAACCGACCTGTACCTGGACTGCCACCTGATGATCACCGACCCGCTGCGGTATCTCGAGGCTCTCAAGGCCTCGGGCGCTGACGGCATCACGGCACACATCGAGGCGGTTCCGAACCCGATTCCCGTTCTCGATGAAGCAGACGCCCTCGGTCTCGACGTCGGCCTCGTCGTGAACCCCACGACACCGGTTGATGCGATGATGCCGTACCTCGACAGGTTGGGAATGGTGCTTGTGATGAGCGTCCAACCGGGCTTCGGTGGCCAGTCGTTCATCGAGGCCTCGCTACCGAAGGTCGAGGCCTTCAGGTCGGCGATCGAAGCACGGGGCCTGGCGACGAACGTCCAGATCGACGGTGGTATCACCCTGGACAACGCCGCACGGGCAAGGGACGCAGGGGCGAACATCCTCGTGGCCGGCAGTTCCGTGTTCCGTGCGAACGACCCTCTCGCCACCGTGCGTGAACTCAACGCCATCGTCCGAGGTTGACACGGCTGCCCTGGTGAGGCTGCGCAACGGGTTGAGCAAACGAAAGTTCTGATAGGCTCGACCCGACCACAACGAAAGGATCACGATGCCTCGAAGAGGACGCGGCCGCGGGGTCGCAGGACCAGGAAGAGCACGGCCTGCACGCAGAGTGGCTCGTACCAGAAGGCGCAGGCGGCGCAGAAGAGTGATGCTCGTCGGCGGCCTCGTTGCCTTCGGCGTCCACAAGATGTCGCAGAAAGATGCCGACCGCATCGAGCAGCACACGGGCGTGAACCCTGAGGAACTCGAGGACGACGAACTGCAAAAGGCCATGATGGAACTCGGTATCGCAGACGAGAAGGTCACCGAGGGCGACCTCGCTGCAGCCGACGCCTCTGCGGGGGCTCCGGCCGCTCCGCCCGCTCCAGCGGGTGGCGGCACGTCGAGCGATCTCGATCAACTCACACAACTCGCATCGCTGCGCGACGCCGGCGTCCTCACCGAGGAGGAGTTCGCAGCCAAGAAGGCCCAGATACTCGGGCTGGACTGATCACACAGCAGAACCCGGGGTCACAGCGTCACATACGATGCTGGGAACCCCGGGTTCTTCTGTTGGTGAGATGACCGTCGGGGCGGGTCAGCCCTGGGCTGCAGCAGCTCCGATAGCGATGAGCAGTTCCGGGCTGAGGAAATCCTGTGCGATCAGGATGCCGCCAGATGCTCTCATAGCATCACGCAATCCGATCGCCCACGTGTGCTCGATGACGAGCATCATCGCGGCACCGCCGGCAGGGATGTCGTTCGCAATGGCGATCAGCGCCTCTTCGTCGATGCCGTAGTCGTACTCGTCTACCGCCTGGATCGCCCCGGCAAGGGCCCCGATCTCTGCCCCGGCAGCGCCACCTGCGCCGAGCCCGATCAGGGCACCGACCCATGCGCCATAGACCATCGCCTCGTCCTCGGTGAGCTCTGAACCTTCTGCGACCGTGACGTTGCCTTCGACATCCTTGTAGACACCGAGCACGTCAACCACCTTGACGGCCCCCGAAACAGAGGCATCGGCGAGTGCGTCGAGGATGCTCCCGTCGAGTTGTGGGTCGGTGAAGCCGACGACGAGTAATTGAAGAGGGCCAATGGCCATTGGGGTTCCTTCTGTTGGAGTGTGCCGTGACGATACTACCGACCGTGTCGAACGAAACCGGTCGAAGGCCGGCCGCCGACACCGAGAAGTCATGGGTAGGAACTCGATATCGAATCACCGGATACTATCTTTTCACTACATACCTCTTTCAGGGCAGGGTGCAATTCCCGACCGGCGGTGAAAGTCCGCGAACCCCAATAGGGGCCGATCCGGTGGAACTCCGGGGCCGACGGTGAGAGTCCGGATGGAAGAAAGGGGACGCTTGATGCGTCGCGCTGTCGACAATCCACTCGACGGTGCCGCCGTGGACAAGTTGATGCGCCGTGCGCTGCAGGCGACCGCCGACACGTATCCGCATCCGAATCCACGGGTCGGTGCCATCGTCATCTCACCCGACGGAACGCTGCGTAGTGTCGCCGCCCACCTCCGCGCCGGAACTCCCCATGCCGAACGTCTCGCACTCGACGATCTCGACGACACCGCAGGTGACACGATGGTCGTCACCCTCGAACCGTGCAGCCACCATGGAAGAACACCACCGTGCACGGATGCGATCATCCAAGCAGGTATCAGCCGGGTGTTCATCGGGACACGTGACCCAGACGAACGGGTCGCAGGGAGCGGGATCGCAGCATTGCGCGCAGCCGGTATCGAAGTGGTTGAAACCGGACTGTCCGAGATCGTCGAGGACAACGACCCCGCGTACTACCACCACCGCAGAACCGGTACACCGCTCGTGACGCTCAAGCTCGCGACCACGCTCGACGGCCAGGTAGCTGCACTCGACGGTACGTCCCGATGGATCACTTCACCCGAGGCTCGCCGCGACGCCCACAAGCTCAGGGCAGCCCACGACGGCGTACTGGTGGGTGCAGGGACGGTCCGCGCCGACGATCCGGAACTCACCGTCAGGCTCGATGGATGGTCCGGCCCCCAACCTGTACCCGTCATCTTCAAAGGCACAGAGACGCTTCCCACCGGGGCGAAGCTGTGGGCCAGGGACCCCGTCGTCTTCGAACCCGATGACGACGGCACCGTGTCGGTCACCAGAGCCCTCGCCGCACTTGGCGAAGACGGCATCACATCTGTACTCGTCGAAGGGGGCGCACACGTTGCGCGGTCTTTTCTCGAAGCGGGCGCCGTTGATGAGATCGTGATGTACCTGGGGGCGAAGATGGCCGTCGGCATCGGCCTTCCCGCTGTCGCGGGCGAGTTCGCGACGATCTCGGATGCGTTTCCACTCGTGTACACGGGTGTCGAGCGCGTCGGGCCTGATATCAAGATCACCGCACGAATCGAAAGGAACACCTGATGTTCACTGGGATCATCGCGGAGCTCGGAACGGTGGTCGCCACCGAGCCCGTCAGTGGTGGGGCGAAACTCGTCATAGGTGCAGACCGAACCCTCGAGGGGCTGACCATCGGCGATTCGGTCGCGGTCAACGGCGTGTGTCTCACGGTCGTGAGCCACACGGGAACCAGCTTCAGCGTGCAGGTGGTTGACGAGTCGCTGGCGCGCAGTTCACTCGGATCGCTGGTCGAGGGTTCGCCCGTCAACCTCGAACGCCCGCTTGCTGCCGATGGCCGTTTCGATGGCCACATCGTCCAGGGTCACGTCGACGGCGTGGGCATCGTTGCATCCATCGCGCCTGAGGGTGACGCATCGCGGGTGCGGATCACGATGCCTGTTGACCTGGAACGGTATGTGGTGGAGAAGGGGTCGATCACCGTCGATGGCACGAGCCTCACCGTTACCGCTGTGAGCACCCGCGACACCGGTGAGGCATGGTTCGAGATCGTGCTGATCCCACACACGCTGGAGGTCACGGTGTTCGGTTCCATCGACGTCGGGTCCCCGGTCAACCTGGAGGTCGACGTGATCGCCAAGTACGTCGAACGGATGCTGGG
>CAYUJA010000197.1:0-3440 GCA_964444875.1 uncultured Acidimicrobiaceae bacterium
GCGGTCTCTGCCTCGAGTGCTGCGAAGATCTCGGGATCGACGTCGGCGAGTCGCCGGGTGAAGTGGTCCATACAGATCTGTCCTCGTCCTTCCCCTTGGGGTTCCACCCGGCACAGGTGGAAATCTGCGCCGGCACGTGGCAGCGATCGTAACAGCGGCCTGCTTCCCAGAACCGCTCGCAGACGGAGTGATCGATGCCGAATACTTCGCGCCGACTCCGCTACCGTCACACATATGAAGAGACCACCCACGCTGTACTCAGAAGAGCAGATCCGCGATCGGGTCGCAGAACTCGCCACCGAGATCGACGACGCGTACACCGGTGCAGGCCAACTCGTGCTGATCGGTGTCCTCAAGGGCTCCTTCATCTTCCTCTCGGACCTGGCAAGGAAGCTGACGATCCCTCACCGCATCGAGTTCATCGCCGTGTCGAGCTACGGAGACCGCGAGAGCGAGACGGCAGACTCGGTGCGTCTGCTCATGGACGTGCGCCATGCCATCGACGGTCAGCACGTCCTGCTCGTAGAGGACATCGTCGACACCGGCCACACGCTGGCCTATCTGAAACGATTGCTCGGAACACGCAACCCGGCATCGCTCAAAACCGCAACACTGCTGCACAAACCCGACAGGACCGAACAGGAGGTCGCGATCGACTTCCTGGGGTTCACCATCCCTGACGTATGGGTGGTCGGGTACGGCCTCGACTACGCAGAGCGCTACCGGACACTCCCCTACATCGGTGAGCTACCTCCCGACATGCGGTGAGGCGGCTCAGGAACGGATCGCGCCGAGGCGCGACCGCACTCCCCGCCAGGCACCGCGCACCCTGCGGAACAGCCAGATCGTCAATGCGCCCGCAGACACGACCAGGACCACCACCACGATCGCCGTTATCACAGGGAACGTGAGCGCCAGTGCCATCAGGCCAGCCACGGACACATCCTCGAAGAGCGACAGAACGATGTTCGATACAGGTTCGGGAGACGTGTTCACAACAACGCGCGTGGAGGCCTTTGCGGCGTGGGCGTTGAGGGCAAGTCCTCCAGAGATGGCGGCGCCCACCACCGTCACGATCGATGTGGTCTCCCCTGTCAATAGCGCACCTATCACGGCGGCACCGACAGGCCTGATGACGGTGTGCACGGTGTCCCACAGGTTGTCGAGGTAGGGAACCTTGTCGGCAATGAACTCGACGGCGAACAGGATCACGGCGACTACCAGGACCTCGGTGCGCCCGAAGATCTCGGGCACGTTGCCCCATCCGAGACGGGACGCGATGCCGAGGAGCACCGTGACCAGGTACAGGTTGATCCCTGACGCCCATCCCGAGCCAAGCAGCAGTCCAACAGTTCCCATCGGCCAAGGCTACCCGTCGTCAGCGGACCACGTCGGGCAGGGCATCCCGGCCACCATCTTGTCGGCTATCCAGGCGCTGGGAAGATCCCGGTCTGTGATCGAGGAGGTGTCGTGCACTCCGCCGATGGTCAACTGCGTGGCGGCAGCGCGTACAGGATCCCTCGCCTATCCCTGCCTATCGTTGCCACCGCCCCCGACACTCGCAGGCAGTACGCGACCTCCTGTGCGAGATGGCGGGACCGTCCCAGCCCTTCGGCCAGGTCGATGGTTGTGAAGGTATCCGGCAAGTCTTCGGGTAGTAGACCAAGCAAGTCCGTTGGAGAGCCAAGTTCGACAGTTTCCAGGACGTCGACGAGTCGCCGCTCGTCGATCACGAACCCACCCTTCCGCCAGCCTCTTTTGGCATCGGGTCGACGGACCTCCTCCTCGGCCACGAGTGCGATCTCGAGTGTGAAGTTGGGATGGCTCAGCAGAGAAGGAAACGACACCAGCTCTTCACAGACGTCTGCAGCAATGCCCCGTTTCGGCGACCGCCGCCTGGACACCTCGCGGCCGTCCTCATCGAGTTTCACGATCCACTTCTGCGCAGCGACCGGGTACACCAACCGCATCGCATGAGAATCGAGTAGGCGGTCGAACTTCCGACGCATCGAAGAGAACCCCCCGGTCTGGATCTCGATCAGCAACCCACCACGAACGAGATCGACCACGAAACCCTCGATCGGAGCTTCGACCAGGTCACCCTCCTGGCAATACCACCGCTTGAGCCCTGCGTGGAGCGGTTTCTCGTTGAGGCAGCCGATCGTCGTCACGATACGAGCCTACGGGCCGCAACCTCGTTGTTCCGGTTCATCGTTTCTTCGGATACATATGAGGCCAAACAGCCGACCATCGTGATTCTGTCGGTGGGTTGCGATACGATCGAATCACGATCGGTGAGGCAGGTCTGAAAGGAACCAGGATGGATGCCAGAACACGAGCCTTCTTCGACCAACACGACGCCTACATCGCCGACATTGTCCGCCGCTTCGGCTGGTTCATCCAGTACGTCGGCGGTGACTCCTGCAATGCGCCGGGATGCGAGGGTGCGTCGGAGTCCACTGAACCACCGTTCGCGTACACCGTTGGGTTGTTCGGGCTGGGTCACCCCGAGTTGCTCGTCTTCGGGGTGACGCCCGGCGATGCGGCCCGCGTTCTCAACACCCTCGGCGAGCGTATCCGTACCGGCACGACGCTCCTCCCCGGCGATATCGTCACGCTCGATGACTGGCCACACCAGATCATCCCAGAGACGGTCCCGAATCCCGGCGAGATCGTGTTCGAGTCCAATCAGTTCTATCACCGTCCAGACGAGCATTCGGTGCCCGTTCTCCAGATCAGCTACGACGACGCCGAGGGCAGATTTCCCTGGGAAGACGGATACGCCACACCCTGGATGCAACCGAGGCCTGGCACCTTCACGGCGTAGCGGATTCCGCCGGTTCCGCTCGACGCGGAACCGGCAGGATTCGAATGCGATCAGTCCCGACGGTACGCGATGTGCTCGCCTTCGTCGACCAACGCTTCGATCTGTTGCGCGAGGAACCGTCGGTCCTTCTCCGTTGTCGCGAGGTTGGCTGCGCCTTCGTAAGCGGTCTTCGCCGCGTCGCGTCGTCCAAGCCGACGTAACATCGCGCCTCTGGCGGCGTGCATCAGGTGATAGCTATCGAGGGCGGGTCCGATCGCGTCGAGGGCAGCGAGCGCAGCATCGGGACCGTCGACCTCTCCGATCGCGATAGCCCGATTGAGTGCGACCACGGGTGTGGGCATGACCGAGAACAGATCGTCGTAGAGCACAACGATCTGGTGCCAGTCGGTCGCCTCGAACGTGTCGGCGTCGCAGTGCACGGCCTGGATCGCAGCCTGGAATTGGAACGGTCCCGGATGGTCACGGCGGATGCAAGCGCGCACGATCGCATGGCCCTCTTCGATCATCGTGGCGTCCCACGTGCTGCGGTCCTGATCGGCGAGGAGCACGACGTCCCCTTCAGCTGTGCGAGCCGGTATCCGCGCCTCGTTGAGCAGCATCACTGCCAGTAGCC
>CAYUJA010000198.1:0-3440 GCA_964444875.1 uncultured Acidimicrobiaceae bacterium
GGGGATAACGCGAAGCCAACAGCGAACAGCTCGAGGTACTACAATGCGTAGGAGGGGCGACAGACGCCGGCTCCTCTCGAAAGGGGTGACACATGAACATCGCGATCGTGTACGACAGCCGCACCGGAACCACACAGGCCGCCGCAGAGGAGATGGCGCGTCTCGCATCGGATGCCGGCCACACGAGCAGCATCACGGCAGTGGCAGACGCCGATGCGGCGCAGGTGAGCGGTGCGGACGCTGTCTGCATCGGAAGCTGGACCGAGGGTCTCTTCTTCATCCTGCAACACGCGACGAAAGCAACGATGGCGTTCATCGACAGTCTTTCGCTCGACGGAACTCCTGCGGCCGTGTTCTGCACGTACAAGACATCGCCGGGCAAGATGTTGGACAAGATGGCAGACCGTCTCGAGGCGCGTGGCGGCACGGTCACCGGTCGATTCCGGTCGAAGGGCCGTACGGCACCCGACGGTTTCGCCGACTGGCTCAACTCACTGGGCGACTGAGCGCGACCTGAGCATCAGCACTCAAGAACCCCCTCTGTCTCGTACCTCGACATCTCCCCCAACAAGTTGAGGGAGAGAAAGAACCGCTGCTTCCCTCCCTCACGAAGTGGCGTAGGTGGCCAAGCCTGCGAGGTCGGAGGTGGCGCACCATCCCCCGTCAGTGCTCAAGAACGCCCTCCGCTCATCTCTCTGGTGGCTGACGGCTGATAGCTGATGGCTATTCTTCCCTCATGGACATCATCGAAACGATCAGGGATTCGGTTATCGGCACGACGAACGTCGTGCCGGGGCCGTTCGGGCCGCGGCGGGTGACGTACGCGGACTACACGGCTTCGGGCCGTTCACTCGGGTTCATCGAGGACTACATCCGCGATGTCGTGATGCCGCTCTACGCCAACACGCATACGGAATCGTCCGGGACGGGACTCCAGACATCGAGGTTCCGTGAGGATGCCCGTGCGATCATCCGCAGATGTGTCGGCGCGACCGATGATCACGCCGTCCTCTTCGTCGGTTCAGGGTGCACAGGCGCCATCGACAGGCTCATCCGGGTACTCGGATTGACCATCCCGCGCCCGCTCGACGACCGCTACCACTTCACCGACATGATCCCGGAGTCGGAACGCCCCGTCGTGTTCATCGGGCCGTTCGAGCACCACTCGAACGAGTTGCCGTGGCGCGAGTCGATCGCCGACGTCATCAAGATCGGCGAGGACCGCGACGGCCACATCGACCAGAAACAACTCGAAACCGAACTGATCAAGTACCAGGAGCGGCCGATGCTCCTGGGATCGTTCTCTGCTGCATCGAACGTCACCGGCATCCTCTCAGACACAGACGGGATCACCAGCCTCCTCCACCGCTACGGCGCACTGTCGTTCTGGGACTTCGCGGCGGCGGCACCCTACGTCGCCATGGACATGGCCCCACAGGACCCGCCGGACGCCTACATGGACGCCATCTTCATCTCGGCACACAAGCTCATCGGTGGACCGGGCACACCGGGTCTGTTGATCGCCCGCAAGGACCTGTTCACGAACCCGGTCCCCGGCGTGCCGGGAGGCGGAACCGTCGCGTTCGTCCGCCCGGACTCCCACGAGTACCTCGCCGACATCGAGCACCGTGAAGAGGGCGGCACCCCGGCCATCATCGAGTCGATCCGCGCCGGACTCGTCTTCCAACTCAAAGAGGCAGTCGGCCCGGCCCGCATCCGCACCCTCGAGGAATCGTTCATCGACAGGGCGATCACATCGTGGCAGGCGAACCCGAACCTCGAGATCCTGGGCAATCCCGATGCAGACCGGCTGTCGATCGTCTCGTTCGTCGTCAAACACGAGGGCCAGTACCTCCACCACAACTTCGTGGTTTCGCTGCTCAACGACCTCTTCGGCATACAGTCGCGCGGCGGCTGTTCGTGTGCGGGGCCCTACGGCCACGCCCTCCTGGACATCGACGAAGAGCACTCCAACGAGATCGCTGATGAGGTCATCCTGGGATGCGAAGGCATCAAGCCTGGCTGGATCAGGGTGAACTTCAACTACTTCATCCCCGAAACCGTGTTCGACTTCATCGTCGAGGCCGTTCACCTGGTTGCGACCCACGGATGGAAGCTGCTCCCCTGGTACCGGTTCGACGTCGCGACCGCAGGATGGGAGCACGTCGACGGCAGGGGGCACGCTCCGTTCTCGCTCATGGACATCGACTACTCCGACGGCATCCTGGCCTACGACGCCGCACCCGAGATAGCAGACGACTACGAACTCGCCTGCTATATCACCGAGGCCAAGGAGCGGTTCGAGTCGATCGACCCGTCGACGGGCCCGGCCGCGGCCCCCTTGCAGGCTACGGCGTCGTTCGAGGACCTCCGCTGGTTCCTGCTTCCCGAAGAAGTCCGCACCAGTGAGTGAACCGGCGCCCCGCTGGTTCACCGAATCGCTCGCTGACGCACCCCGCGAACGCGAGGTCACGGTCGAGGGGACCCGCATCCGATACCTGTCGTGGGGAGACCCCGGAAAACCAGGGCTCGTGTTCGTCCACGGAGGTGCGGCCCACGCTCAGTGGTGGTCCTTCATCGCCCCCATGTTCACACAGAACTGGCACCCGATCGCCCTGCACCTGTCCGGCCATGGCGACTCGGGCCGCAGGGACGCCTACTCACACACCATGTGGGCAAAAGAGGTCATCGCCGTTTCACGCGACGCCGGATTCCCCGGACCGCCCGTTGTGGTCGGGCACAGCCTCGGCGGGATGGTCACCATCCAGACAGCTGCCACCTACGGCGATGATCTCGCCGGTGCGGTCATCGTCGATGCTCCTGTACGGCGGCCCGCCCCTGAGACCGAGGAAGGACGATCGGGACGGGCGTTCCGCGCACCCGGCGTCTACGAGTCCCTCGACGAAGCGCTCGGCCACTTCCGCCTGATCCCGCATCAGCCGTGTGACAACGGCTTCATCGTCGACTACATCGCCCGCAACTCACTCCACGAGACGGACGCAGGGTGGACGTGGAAGTTCGACCCGAAACTGTTCTCTGGCACGCTCGTCCCCTTGCGCGACCAGTTGGCCTCCGTGCGATGCCGCGTTGCGCTGTTCACCGGCGAGCAGTCTGTGGTCGTGCCACCCGATACCGCCGAGTACATGTACGAACTGATGGGCGAGGTCGCCCCGGTGATCGCGATCCCCCAGGCGTACCATCACCTGACACTCGACCAACCGCTCGCCTTCGTTGCAGCCCTGCGAACACTGCTTGCGGACTGGAACCACTCGGTGGGCTTCACGCGGGAGGCGTAAAGGGTTCTCCGGTATCCGCGCGTCAGGTCTTCCTGCGGGGTTTCTTGGTCGTCTTGGTCGTCTTGGTCGTCTTCGTCGTCTTGTCTTTCTTGGCTCCGAGTCCGTGGCGGTCGGCGGCCTCGGCGCCGGTGATCGACACGGGCC
>CAYUJA010000199.1:0-3393 GCA_964444875.1 uncultured Acidimicrobiaceae bacterium
CCGTAGCCATTGACACACCCTTGGACCTGCATGACGCCGGTGTTGACGGCCATCAACGAGTTGCCGACGGCAAGCCCCGAGTCGTTGTGGAAGTGGCACCCGAACTGTCCTTCGGGCAAACGTTCGGTGACGGTGCCGATGATCCGTTCGACCTCGTGGGAGAGGAAACCGCCGTTGGTGTCGCACAGGACCAGTCTCGATGCACCAGCATCGTGGGCTGCCTGGAGGACCGCGAAGGAGAACTCGGGGTCGCTGCGGTACCCATCGAAGAAGTGCTCTGCATCGAAGAACACCTCCTTGCCCTGGGAGCGGAAGAATTCCACGGTATCTGCGACCATCGCTATCGCCTCGTCGCGAGACACCCGCAAAGCGTGTTCGACGTGATAGTCAGAGGCCTTACCGACGAGGCACACGGTCGACGTGTCGGCTTCGAGGAGTCGTTGTACCTGGACATCGTCCTCTGGACGCATGTTCGCTCGTCGAGTGGATCCGAACGCAACCAGGGTGGCGGTCGAGAGGTCGAGTTCGGTCTTGGCTCGTTTGAAGAACTCGTCGTCCTTCGGGTTCGCCCCCGGCCATCCGCCTTCGATGTAGGCAACGCCGAGGTCGTCGAGCAGTCCGCAGATCTTGAGCTTGTCGAGCGGCGTCAGAGAGATGCCCTCCTGCTGGGTCCCGTCCCTCAGGGTCGTGTCGTAGATCTCAACGGCTGGTGCCATGGTGTGTCCTTCAATGAAAGAACCCTCCACGCTGGGAGGGTTCACAAGCACACGCGTCGGTGACGCGTGTGCTCAGCAGATAATGATCGTGGTGTGTCGATACGCGTCCATGTGCCACTGAGTATGCACTGCGCGCCGCGGTACCGCAAAGCGACATTGCACGACAGGTGGGATTACGCGACGCCTTCACAGTGTTCATACATGGTGTCCATGACTGAATCGCCTCCCACGATCGCGCTCGTCCCAGGGTCGAGGCGTGCCGACTCGCTCAACGTGGCCCTTGCGCACGCTACCGCCGATGTCTTGTCCGCGCGTGGTGCGCGCCCCACCGTTGTCCACCTTGACGAATACGACATGCCGATGTACGACGGTGACTGCGAGCAGGCCGTTGGTGTCCCGGATGCAGCGGTGAGGCTTCACGATGTCCTCGTGGAAGCGGACGCCGTCGTGTTCGTCAGCCCTGAATACAACAACGCCCCGACACCGCTCCTCAAGAACGTCATCGACTGGGTGACGAGGGTCAGCAAGCGGCCACTCGAGGGAAAGCCTGTGGGGCTCATGTGCGCAACGCCTGGGTCGGGTGGAGGCGTCACCGGACTCGGCGTGCTTGAAGTGATCATGAGATCGTTACGTGTCGATCTGCCTGTGGCCCCGGTCCATGTCGGGAACGCCCGGGTCAGGATCGATCAGCAGGATCCCGTGCTGCAACGGCAACTCGAGTCGTTCGCCGATGCACTTGTCGCTGACGTCACCGGTATCGTTACGTCTTGAACAGCAGCTCTCGGGAGCGGTGGGTACAGAGGGCCGAAGCAGGCTCGCTCTCTCGCAGATGCAGGCGATCACCGTCGTCGTCATCGTTTCTGAGGATCACAAGGAGCAGATCGTGAGCGACACGAACCGACAACGCATCTTCTCGGGTGTCCAGCCCACGGGCAACATCCACCTGGGCAACTACCTCGGTGCGTTCCGCAACTGGGTCTCGCTTCAGGACTCCTTCGACACGATCTACTGCATCGTCGACCTCCACGCGATGACCGCCGAGTACGACCCGGGTGAACTGGAGAAGTCCCGCATCGAGACCGCCAAGGTGCTGCTCGCCCTTGGGGTGGACCCCGACCGGTCGTTGCTGTACACCCAGAGCCAGGTGATGGAGCACGCCGAACTGGCCTGGATCCTTGGCACGATGGTGCCGATGGGTGTGCTCAACCGTATGACCCAGTTCAAGGACAAGACGGTTGCAGGAGTTGCGTCCAACCTTGGCCTGTACTCGTATCCGGTGCTGATGGCTGCCGACATCCTGCTGTACCGGGCGAACCTCGTTCCCGTGGGTGAGGACCAGCGCCAGCACATCGAGGTGACCCGTGATCTAGCGGAGCGGTTCAACAACCGTTTCGGCGACGTGTTCCCCATCCCCGATGGTTTTATCCCCGAAACATCCGCACGGGTCATGTCGTTCACCGATCCCACGTCGAAGATGTCGAAGTCCGATCCGTCGGACAAGAGCCGTGTGCTCATGCTCGATGACCCTGATGTCATTCGCAAGCGCATCAGGTCGGCGGTCACGGACAGCGACCCTGAGATTCGCTACGACACAGAGACCAAACCCGGCATCGCGAACCTGCTCGAGATCATGTCGGCATGCACCGGCCGTTCCGTCGATGACCTCGTCGATGAGTATGCGGGCGGTGGTTACGGCGCGCTCAAGAACGCTGTCGCCGATGCTGTCGTCGAGGAACTTGCGCCCTTCAAACCGCGGTACAAAGCGCTGACCAACGGTGACGTTCGGGCGGTCCTTGCCGAAGGCGGCAAGAGGGCCCGTGAACTCGCGGGCCCATACGAGGCCGAGGTCCGCAAGGCTGTGGGTATCAAGGGTTATCGATAGAGGAGATGCCGATGGAGAAGCTGGTTCTATGTGTCCCGAACTTCAGCGAGGGCCGTGACCGGTCCGTCATCGACGCCATCACAGCCCGCATCGAGTCCGTCGATGGTGTGAAGCTGCTCGATGTCGACCCAGGCCGGGCGACCAACCGCACCGTCGTGACGTTCGTCGGGACTCCCGGTGCAGTCATCGACGCTGCCGTGGCTGCGGCCGAAACGGCACGAGACCTCATCGACATGTCCGAGCACACAGGAGAACACCCCCGTTTCGGTGCGATGGACGTCTGCCCGCTGATCCCCGTGTCCGGGGTGACCATGGACGAGACGGTCGAGTATGCCCGTACGCTTGCCCGCCGCCTCGGGGACGAGGTCGGGTTGACGGTCTACTGCTACGAGAACGCGGCGTTCGCGCCAGAGCGCCAGAACCTCGCCGATGTGCGCGAGGGAGAATACGAGGGACTCGTTGCCAGGCTTGACGACTCACAGTGGGCTCCGGACTTCGGCCAGGCAGAGTTCAACGCCCGCTCAGGTGCCACTGCCGTTGGTGCACGGGGCTTCCTCGTTGCCTACAACATCAATCTCAACACCACCTCGACCAGGCGGGCGAACGCTGTTGCGTTCGACGTGCGTGAGCGGGGACGGGTGAAGCGCACAGGCGACCCGTTGACCGGCGAGGTCGTGCTCGACGACAACGGTGAGAAGGTGTGGGTTCCCGGCACGCTCAAAGGGGTCAAGGCGATCGGCTGGTTCATCGAGGAGTACGGCATCGCCCAGATCTCGATGAACATCACCGACATCG
>CAYUJA010000200.1:0-3392 GCA_964444875.1 uncultured Acidimicrobiaceae bacterium
GGTGACAGGGGAGTCGAGCAGGTTGAGGGTGCACGCCTCCTCGCACGGCGCAGGGCACACGCGCCCTGTGAACTCGGGGAAGTTGTTCGTCTCGTGGAGCACCTCGATGGCTTTGCGCCATTTCCCGTGGTAGACGAGATCGTTCCAGTCTGGGATGATGTTGTCGACGGGGCATCCCGAATGGCAGTAGGGAACACCGCAGTCGATGCAGCGTGAACCCTGGGCAGACACCGACTCGTCCGCCAGTGGAATCGAGAACTCTCTGTAGTTCTTCGTGCGCTCGGCAGGGGGAAGGTGGGTGCGGTCGTCACGGCCGACGTGCTGGAACCCTGTTGGTGAACCCATCACACACTCGCCGAATCGAGTGATGTGGATTCGAGCGCGCGGCGATACTCGACGGGTACGACCTTGTAGAACCGGGGCAGGTACTCGTCGAGATCGTCGAGGATCTCGACAGCGCGCGAGCTGTTCGTGAGCCTGGCGTGACGAGATATCAGCGTCGTGAGCCGCCAGACATCGTGGTGGAGCGGTGCCGAGAGCAGTTCTTCGGGAGTCGGGTTGCTCCCGACGCCAGGTGGAGGGCCGTCATCGGGTCCGATCCGTTCGATCTCGACCATCTGATGGTTCACCCTGTCCTCGAAATCCCCGGCGTCATCGATGACGTAGGCGATCCCTCCGCTCATCCCTGCACCGAAGTTCCTCCCCGCTTTCCCGATCACGACCACACACCCGCCGGTCATGTACTCACATCCGTGGTCCCCGACGCGCTCGACGACGGCGATCGCCCCGGAGTTACGCACGGCGAACCGTTCCCCGGCGCCGCCGTTGAAGTAGCAGTCTCCCGAGATGGCACCGTAGAGCACGGTATTGCCGATGATCACGTTCTCCGTGGGGACCGTCGGGCCTTCGGGGGCCGCCTCGATGACGATGCGGCCGCCTGAGAGCCCCTTGCCCACGTAGTCGTTCGCGTCGCCCTCGAGATGGAGCGTGATCCCGTGGGCGAGCCACGCTCCGAAGCTCTGGCCTGCCGTCCCTTTGAGGTTGATCGCCACGGTGGCGTGGGGGAGGCCTGCATGGCCGTATCTGCGGGCGACCTCACCAGAGAGCATGGCTCCGACGGCGAGGTTCGTGTTGTTGACCGTCGTGTCGATCGTCACGGGTTGGCCGGAGTCGAGTGCAGGGGCGGCCTTGTCGATGAGCACGTTGTCGAGTGCCCGGTGCAGCGAGTGCGGTTGTTCCTCCGTGTTGCTGATGGCGATTCCCTGGCGCGGCTCCGGTTTGAACAGGACCTTCGATAGGTCGAGGCCTTTCGCCTTCCAGTGGTCGATGGCGCCGCGGACCTCCAACCGGTCGCTCTGGCCGATCATCTCTGCGTACGTCCGAAAACCCAACTCTGCCATGATCCGGCGGGTCTGGCGTGCGATGAACATGAAGAAGTTGACGACATGCTCTGGCTGGCCTGGGAACAGCTTGCGAAGCTCGGGGTCCTGGGTTGCGACACCGACGGGGCACGTGTTGAGGTGGCACTTGCGCGTCATGATGCAGCCCTGGGAGATGAGCGCTGCTGTACCGAAACCGACCTCATCTGCACCGAGTAGGGCGGCGACGACGACATCGCGCCCGGTGCGGATCCCCCCGTCGGTCTGGACTGCGATCCTTCCGCGAAGGCCGTTCGCCACGAGGGTCTGATGGGTTTCGGCGAGGCCGATCTCCCAATGTGACCCTGCTTGCATGACCGACGTCAACGGACTGGCACCCGTCCCTCCCTCGTTTCCGGAGATGAGCACATGGTCGGCGTGGGCCTTGGCGACACCGGCGGCGATCGTCCCGACGCCGACTTCCGAGACCAGCTTCACGCTTATGCGCGCCTGAGGGTTGACGTTCTTGAGGTCGAGGATCAGCTGCTTGAGGTCCTCGATCGAGTAGATGTCGTGGTGCGGGGGCGGGGAGATCAGGCCGACACCAGGCGTCGAATGGCGAACCCTGGCGATCCACTCGTTCACCTTGTGGCCTGGCAGTTGGCCTCCTTCGCCCGGTTTGGCCCCCTGGGCCATCTTGATCTGTATGTCGTCTGCGTTGACGAGGTACTCGGTGGTCACACCGAACCGGCCGGATGCAACCTGCTTGACGGCAGAGCGCATCGAGTCTCCGTTGTCCGTCGGTGTGAACCTGGATGGCTCCTCGCCACCTTCGCCCGTGTTCGACTTGGCGCCGATGCGGTTCATCGCGATGGCCAGATTGGTGTGGGCCTCCCACGAGATCGACCCGAACGACATCGCCCCTGTGGCGAACCGCTTGACGATCTCTGACGCCGGTTCCACGTCGTCGAGGGGTATGGCTTCGTCGAGGAAGTCGAGTTCGAACAGGCCTCGGAGGTTCTTGAGCTCGTGACTCTGGTCGTCGACGATCTCCGTGTACTTCTCGAACAGTTCGAAGTCTGCGGTGCGCACTGCGTGCTGGAGCGTCGAGATCGTCTCAGGGGTCCATACGTGTTTCTCGCCCGCGAGCCGGAACGCGTAGTCCCCTCCGACGTCGAGTTCGGTCCGTCCAGGCTTCTCGTCGGCGAACGCGCTGGTGTGGCGACGGACGGTCTCTGTGGCGACTTCATCGAGGCCGATACCCCCTATCGCGGACGGGGTGCCGGTGAAGTAACGGTCGATGAAGGGTCCGTTGAGGCCGACCGCATCGAATATCTGTGCACCACAGTACGACTGGAACGTCGAGATCCCCATCTTGGACATCACCTTGAGCATCCCTGTGGTGACGGCGGTGATGTAGCGCTCCTCTGCCTCGGCGGTCGAC
Organism: uncultured Acidimicrobiaceae bacterium; assembly: GCA_964444875.1. Taxonomy (GTDB): domain Bacteria; phylum Actinomycetota; class Acidimicrobiia; order Spongiisociales; family UBA5794; genus JAMBLL01. The sequence goes on from CAYUJA010000200.1 coordinate 2,803, forward strand.
GGCCCTCCGGGAAGATCGTCGACGAGGGCGTGGATGCTGTCGATGGCGAGATAGGGGTTGATGGCCTCGGCGCCGTATCCGCCGAGCAGGCAGAGGTCGTGGACCTGGCGTGCTTCGCCGGTTTCGACGACCAGTCCGACCTCGGTTCGCAACCCTGCCTTGATGAGGTGGTGGTGGACAGACGCAGTGGCGAGCAGTGCAGGGATCGCCACCCTGCCTGCTTCGAGGCAGCGGTCGGACAGGATGATGATGTTGCGGCCGTCTCGCACGGTCTCGATCGCTCGCTCACACAGGCGATCGAGAGCATCCCTCATACCGTCGGCGCCGAGCGACGCCGGGTAGCAGATGCCGAGCTTGCGGGTTCTGAAGGCGTTGTCGACGTGGTTCTCGATGCGGCGGATGCGCTCGAGGTCGACGTTGGACAGGATCGGGTGTGACACCTCGAGGCGTTTGTGTGTTCCACCGGTGTCGAGGTCAAGCAGGTTGGGTCGCGGCCCGATCAACGACACCAGCGACATCACGGTCTCTTCCCTGATCGGGTCGATCGGTGGGTTCGTCACCTGGGCGAAGCGTTCCTTGAAGTAGTCGTA
>CAYUJA010000201.1:0-3374 GCA_964444875.1 uncultured Acidimicrobiaceae bacterium
TGAGCCCGCAGCCGATATCAGGAACGACTTCCCGTGCGAGATCGACCGTGGATGATTGAAGGAGGTGACGCCACCGAGTCCGTAGAGCGTCACGTTGATCCCTTTGGCCCCGTACCCGCGAGCGACGAGAGCATGCCCCATCTCGTGAGCGAGGATCGATACGAACGCCGCGGCGGTCCACAGCGCTATGTCCCAGCCCGAATACGAGGTCGCACCAAGCAGCGCGATGAACAAGAACGTCGCATGCACCCCGACAGGGATGCCCAACAGCGGAAACTTCAGCATGGGGGAAAGGTAGCGGGAACCCGTTCCCCGTTTCCCCGTTCTACCCCGGAGGTGACACGAACCCAGGGTTCACACGCGTGTATACGCGCACCCCAGCCCACAGAATGGGAGGTGACCTGAACCCAGGGTTCGCGGCGCCATATAGGACGCTGCGAACCCTGGGTTCGTGGCGCTATTCGTCGGTTTCGTCCGATGCGGGCTCTTCGTCGGTGCTCGGAGCGCCCAGCGATGCGAGCCACTCGGCCGGGTCGGCAGGCAGCGTATCCGTTGCAGCCTCGACCTCGACGTCCCCGAAGAGACCAGCAGCCGTCGGCACCTGGGCGTCTGGCAGCATCGGCTGGATCTTCTGGTACGCAACCGAGCCCGTCCCTGCAGGGATGAGCTTGCCGATGATCACGTTCTCCTTGAGACCGCGCATGTAGTCGGACTTGGAGTTGAGCGAAGCCTCGGTGAGGACCCTGGTGGTCTCCTGGAACGATGCCGCAGACAGCCACGAATCCGTCGCAAGCGACGCTTTCGTGATCCCCATCAACTCGGGGCGGCCTTCTGCCGGCTGCTTACCGTCTTCAACCAGTTCGATGTTGATGTCGCGGAACTCCTGAGCATCGATGAGCTCAGCGGGCAGCCATGGGCCTTCGCCGGGGTTCACGATACGGACCCTGCGCAGCATCTGGCGGACGATGAGCTCGATGTGTTTGTCGTGGATGTCGACACCCTGTGAGCGGTAGACCTGCTGGACCTGCTCCACCAGATAGATCTGGCAGGCACGCACACCCTGGATGTCGAGCACCTCCTTGGGGTCCAACGGACCCTCGGTGAGCTGGGTCCCCGGCTCGATGATGTCGCCTTCAGCCACTCTCATCTTGGCTCGGACCGGGCGCAGGTAGCGCAGCTCGTCTTCGCCGTCGACGACCACGATGTATCGGTCGCCCGTGTCTGGCTCGTCTTCGAACTTGATCACGCCGCCGATCTCGGCGAGGATCGCAACACCCTTGGGTGTGCGGGCCTCGAAGAGTTCCTGGACGCGGGGCAGACCGTGCGTTATGTCCTGGCCGGCGATACCGCCGGTGTGGAACGTCCGCATCGTCAACTGCGTGCCTGGCTCACCGATCGACTGAGCTGCCATGATCCCAACGGCCGTTCCCGACTCGACCATCGAACCGGTGGCGAGGTCGAGGCCATAGGACGCCTTGGCGATGCCGTGGCGACTCGTATCGGTCAGCGGTGAGCGGACCCGGATCTCCGTGGCCTCTTCGACCTCCGCGATGCCGTTGACGGCTTCGCGGTCGAGGAGGAACCCCGCCGTGAGCTTGCGGCCATCAGGGAGCTTCACCCATTTGCGGCCGATCTTGACGTCTTCAGCAAGGATGCGCCCGAAGATGCGGTTCCGCAGATGTTTCACCGTATCGCCGTTCTCGTCACGGATCTTGATGACCAACCCCGGATCCTCGGTCTCCTCTTCGTGGATGATGATCTCCTGGGAGACATCGACCAGACGACGGGTCAGATAGCCGGAGTCTGCCGTGCGTAGGGCAGTGTCGGCGAGTCCCTTGCGGGCACCGTGGGTGGAGATGAAGTACTCGAGAACCGACAGGCCTTCACGGAAGTTCGCCTTGATGGGCTGCGGGATGATCTCACCCTTCGGGTTAGCGACCAATCCACGCATCCCTGCGATCTGGCGAAGCTGCATGATGTTTCCCCTGGCACCCGAGCGAACCATCATGTCCATCGGGTTGAACGGATCCTCCTGCAGGGTCTCCTGCATGGCATCTTTCACCTTGTCCGTCGCTTCGGTCCAGATCTCGATCAGTTCTGAACGACGCTCGTCTCCGGTGATCACGCCCTTCTGATACAGGTTCTCGACCTTGACGGCACGGTCCTCGAAGGCTTCGAGGATCTCCTTCTTGCGAGGAGGTGTCTTGACGTCCTGGAGACCGATGGTCAGACCGGCACGTGTTGCGTAGTGGAAGCCGAGTTCCTTGATATTGTCGAGCGTGTTCGCGACATCCGGCTTGTCGTAGGTGTGGATCACCTCTTCGACGAGCGTGCGGATATCGGACTTGATCAGCACCGCGTTCACATATGGGAACCCGAGCGGGAACGCACCGTTCAAGATGGCTCGCCCGACCGTCGTCTCCGTGAGCCCCTGTGGGGGTACCGGAGTGTCATCGATCAGATCTTTGAGCAACGGCTTGAGTTGTGCGTGCAGTTCGGCGTCACCAGCAAGGTTCCCGACACGCAGTTTGATCGGCGCATGGAGCGCCAGGTGCCCGGCGTCGTATGCCATCGTCGCCTCATCCACCGAAGAGAACGCTCGACCGGCACCCTTGGCGTCTGGTCGAAGGGCCGACAGATAGTACATCCCGATGATCATGTCCTGGGAGGGCGTCACGATCGGACGGCCGTTCGCTGGAGACAGCACGTTGTTGGTCGAGAGCATCAACACCCTCGCCTCGGCCTGAGCTTCGGCGGACAGCGGGAGGTGAACAGCCATCTGGTCACCGTCGAAGTCGGCGTTGAACGCTTCGCACACGAGGGGGTGAAGCTGGATCGCCTTACCTTCGATCAGGACGGGCTCGAATGCCTGGATGCCGAGGCGGTGCAACGTCGGTGCACGGTTCAACAGCACGGGGTGCTCCTGGATCACATCACCGAGAACGTCCCATACCTGGGCACGACGGCGCTCGACCATCCGCTTGGCAGCCTTGATGTTCTGTGCGATCTCCTGATCGACGAGGCGTTTCATGACGAACGGCTTGAACAGCTCCAGAGCCATGATCTTCGGGAGCCCGCACTGGTGCAGACGAAGATGCGGTCCCACGACGATGACCGAGCGGCCGGAGTAGTCGACGCGCTTGCCGAGGAGGTTCTGACGGAACCTGCCCTGCTTGCCCTTCAGCATGTCCGACAGCGACTTGAGGGGCCGATTGCCAGGACCGGAAACCGCGCGGCCTCGCCTGCCGTTGTCGAACAACGCGTCAACAGCTTCCTGAAGCATCCGCTTCTCGTTGTTGACGATGATCTCGGGGGCGCCGAGGTCGATCAGCCGCTTCAGCCTGTTGTTGCGGTTGATCACACGACGGTAGAGA
>CAYUJA010000202.1:0-3356 GCA_964444875.1 uncultured Acidimicrobiaceae bacterium
AATGTCCGAAACCGGGATGGTCGGGTTCATCGGTGGGCACCAGACGGTCCCCGCCGAGCGGTCCCGAACGGGTTTCGAGCAGGGCGCCGTTTTCGAGGATCCAGACATCACGGTTGTGTCGATGTATGTGGGCCCCGTCGAGAACCCGAGCGTCAAAGCGCGCACCCAGCCGCAACTGGCACGCGACCTGGCCACGACCATGTACGGCGATGGTGTGGATGTCATCTTCCACGATGCCGGTGAGTCCGGTGCGGGTGTCGTCCAGGCGGCCAGGGAGGTGGCAACCGATCAGCAGCTGTGGGTGATCGGCTCCGAGTCTGACGAATACCGGCTCACATCGTCTGAGATCGATCGTTCCTACATGTTGAGTTCCACGATCAAGCGATACGACGCAGCGGTAGTAGCGGCGATCGAGGGGTTCCTCGATGGCACGCTCGAGTCTGGGGAGATCACACTCGGACTCAACGAGGATGCGGTTTCTTTGTCTCGATCCGGTGACTTTCTCAGCGGTATCGACGGATATCTCAAAAACGTGGATGGCGATATCGCGTTCGGTCACGTCAATGTGTTCAGCAACTCGCTTGTCGGTCCGCAGTGGCAACCCGAGCCTGACCTGACGATCCAGCTCGACATGACAGAGGACTCGTGTGTCGCCACGGTGGTGGGAGGCGGGGTCCTGACTGACGGCAGAATACGCGCAGAGCGAGGCAGCGTCGTGATGTTCGACTACACGAACCGCACCGATGTCGTCGGTGGGATATCGCTGCGCATTATTGCTCCTGGAGTCTCACTCGAGGATCTCGTCGAGGAAGCGAGGTTCGGGATTCCGTCCTCATACGGTTCCATCCTCGCCGTATCGTTCGTCGAGCCTGGAGCGACAACACGGGTGGCAGCTTTGATGGCTGGATCTCCGTTTGTTCCCAATTGCATCATCGCGAACCCCGCGGCTGACGGACCCATCGACTTTCCATCGCTGATCGTGAGCCCGGGCGCATGACGCATTACATCAAACGCAGCGCCACGGATGAGCCGGGGCAACAGACCATAGACGAACCAGATCGATCGATACGGAAGGATCACATGATGAAATGGCTAGCTGTGTGGGTCGTCGGAGCCGTCGTGGTCGCCGCGATCGTTCTCGTGCTCGCCCGAGACACGCAAGAGGGTGAGCGTGCCGACTTCGTCGGTCAGGGCGGGGAAGGGTCTGCGCTTGCTATTGATGGGGCGCGCCTCGTTCGAGGAATCGACGGACTCGTCGTCGAGGCCAGCGTTCCTACGCCGACACCCGGCAGTTACGAATATCCGACCGGCGACATGGTCGCAAAGTGGGCCGCGCCTCATCCAGACGTCGAGGTCGGTGGACCCGATGAACCCGAGGCGTTCACGATGTGGGCGATCATCTTCAACTATCCGGAACTGTGCACCGATGACTCATGTGATCTCGATGACCTCTCCGATGGGGCAGCAGCCAAAGGCGGTGTGTACCAGGCCGACGCACGTATCGCAGCAGAGGCGGACATGGAGTTCATCGGTTCTATCCGGCTCGGACAGCCGCCACGAACCGGCTCTGCGCTCGAGAACCCACTCGAGGCGGAGGTCCATCTCGCGATCGCCCCTCACGGCAAAGCACTCGGCGGTACCGACGGTTGGCGCCAGCTGAACGGCCCGCTCGGCAACCCGACCCTCTGGTGGGCCGCCACCTTCTCACCGTGACACCACGTCTCTGAGGGTTTGGCGTAGATTGCGGCAGTATTCGGTAGGTGTTCTACGCCAGAACCCTGTAGGTAGCGTCGCTCAGCGGGTTGCGGCGAAGACTTGCCAGTCGTCAGGCACGCCTTTGAGAACGTGTCGTCCTCGATCTTCGAAGGCGAAACCGGATCCAACGACGAGGTCCTTTACGGTGCTCGAAACGAGAACCTCACCTGGTTTTGCCAGGGCACCGACTCGTGCGCCGATGTGGACCGCGATGCCGGCAACATCGTCGTCGACGATCTCGACGAGACCGGTGTGGACACCGCAGCGCACCTCGAGATCGATCGTCGCGACCGCCGCAGGAATCGCAAGGGCAGCGTTGATGGCTCTCGCCGGGCCATCGAACGTGGCAAGGAACCCGTCCCCGGTCGTGCCGATCTCGACACCACGCCACCGGCCGAGTGCATCCCGGATGATTTGATTGTGCCGTCCCAGCAGCGCCCGCCACCCCTGGTCGCCGAGTTCAGCAGCTCGTTTCGTCGAATCCACGATGTCGGTGAACAGGACCGTGAGCAGGCGACGTTCGGGATCAGACGACCCCAGGCTCCCGGTGACGAACTCTTCGATCTCATCGAGGATCCTGTCGCTGTCTCCAGCCCAGAACAGGTGATCGGCGCCCTTGAGGTCTACGAAACGCGAATCCTCGATCGCGTCCGCGATGTACCGGCCTTCTTCGATCCTGACATCCTCGTCCTCGGATCGGTACAGGAGCAGGGTCGGTGCGGTAATGGCATGAAGAAGCCCGGTCACGTCCGCCTGAGAGTTCATAGTGATGAGCGCTGCCGCAGCGTTCGGGCTGGCCGAAAGTCGCTGGTAACGACCCCACCAGGTCCTGAACGTGGGGTCATCTGCACGCGATGGCGCCATCTCGTTCAGGCCGGCGTCGGTTCCCCACGACTGCAAGGTACTTTCTGCGAAGGCGACCCGTTCCTCTTTCGTTGGTGCCCACGGGTAGTCGTGCGATCGGATGCGTTTTGCGTAGGCACCGGTCAGGATGAGCTTCGTCGTGCGGTCCGGGTGGGTGGCGGCAAAGAGAAGCGACAACACACCGCCCTCGGAGTGCCCGAAGATCGTTGCGTTCTCGCTGCCGGCCGCGTCCATCACGGCACGCAGATCGTCCATGCGCGCTTCGAGATCGGGCAGTTCCGACAGCGACACTCCGTCTGAAAGGCCGGTGCCTCGTTTGTCGAACGTGATCAAGCGCGCAAAGGAGCTGAGCCTGCGCAGGAACCTCGCAAGCGTCGGATCGTCCCACATCAGCTCGACGTTCGAGATCCACCCCGGCACGTACACGAGATCGGTCGGACCGTCCCCGATGACCTGATACGCGATGCTGACGTCCCCGCTGCGAGCGTATCGAGTTTCCGGCATGCGGTGATTCTACGCGACGTGCCGGGCGACGGCGAAGAGCGCGTATGCGGGCACAGGTCCTGCATGTGGGACGCCGCCATCCAAAGAAGGTCTGGTTTTCGTCGAAAGCACCGCGTAGTGTCGATGTCACGGGTGTGTGATGCAGAGGCACCAACAGCGACCCCTGACGGACCGGAGGTTCGACTACCGCACCGGAGCCACCCTAGCGGCCGTCAAAGACGTCACCATTTCGC
>CAYUJA010000203.1:0-3322 GCA_964444875.1 uncultured Acidimicrobiaceae bacterium
GAGCGGCGCATCACCTTGTGCGATGCCGTACGCGGGAGTGCGTCGATCACGACGACCTCATGGACCTTGAACAGGGGATTGAGCCTGGAACGGATCGCTTGTTGCATGGTCGCCCGTATTTCTTCGGCGTCGAGCGACACGCCGGGAACAGCCGTGACGAACACCACGAGCCGCTCGGGGCCTCCCCCCGGTGGCGGAACCGCGATGGCAGCGCATTCGGCAACGCCCCCGATGTCTCCGACCGTTTGTTCGAGGTCGGCGGACGACACCTTGATGCCACCGAGGTTCATGGTGTCGTCGACACGTCCAAGTGCCCGGTAGTACCCGGCAGCATCACGTTCCATGTGGTCCCCGTGGCGCCGTAGCGGCCTGCCGATCTGCGGCACGCCGCGGAAATACACGTCGTGGTGGTCACGGTTCAGCAGTTCGCTCGAGAGTCCGATCGACGGTGGGACGAGGAACACCTCTCCGCTGTCGCCGACGACACCATCATCGATGAGGACCAGGTCGAGGCCGAGTGCAGGGGTCGAAAAGCGCGAAGGCACACACGGGTCGAGCACGGTTCCCGTGATGTACCCTCCGCCGATCTCGGTCCCTCCGCAGTACTCGATGACGGGCACGCCGCCCGCCGTGTCGATGAGCCATCGGTAGTCGTCTGGGTTCGATGCCTCACCGGTCGACGAGATCACCCTGACCGAGCTCCAGTCACCCGGTTGGAGGACGCCGTTGGATCTCCATGCTGCAACGATCGAGGGCACGACCCCCAGCATCGTGACGCCGGCCTCTGCGACGAACTCGATGAACCCCCTACCCGTCGGGGCATCATCGTAGAGTGCCATCGCAGCGCCGTTGAGCAGGGATGCGTAGATCAGCCACGGCCCCATCATCCATCCGAGGTTCGTCGGCCAGGCAACGACGTCACCGCCGTGGATGTCCTGGTGGAATCGGCCATCCATCGCGGCTTTGATCGGTGGGGTCTGCGTCCACGGTATCGCTTTGGGATCGCCGGTTGTCCCTGACGAGAACAGGATGTTCGTATGAGCTGATGCCGGGAGCGGCACCGGGTCGAACACGGCGTCGTCGACGACGAACTCGTCCCAGCCAACATCCCCGCGCCGTAGTGGGACATCGCCGCCGGCACCGACGACGATGCACGGTGTCGGACCGGCCTCGACGCATTTGTCGTACATCGGCAACGTCGTCCCCGCCCGCAGCGCCACGGTCTGAGTGACGATGGCCACCGGCTCGGCTATCCCAAGGCGGGTAGCGATCTCATCGGGGGCGAACGAGTCTGCAATGGACACGACGACCCCGCCTGCGGCGACGATCCCGAGATACGCAACGACCGCCTCGATGTTCATCGGCATCATGATCGCAACGGCGTCACCGGTGGTGAATCCTGCAACGGCGAAGCCGGCAGCGAACCCGGCGACCCTCGATCGCAGGTCCGCAACGGTCACTGTCTCCATGCCGGACACCGTCCCCATCACGATCGCGGGTGAGTCTGGATCATGGTCGAGACACGATACAACGATGTTGAATACGGCTCCGGGAAGCCACTGTGGGTCGGCAGGGTCGTCTGACGCCATGACCCCCGAAGGTGGCCGGACGAAGTCGATCTCGAGTTCATCGATGACGAACTGCCAGAACTCGCCTGGCCTGTCGATGCTCCACCTGTACAACTCGCGGAAGTCGGTGAACCCGTTCGCGCTCACCGCGGCGGTCAGGTTCGCCTCATCGATCGTCCGTTGATCGGGAACCCATGCGGGGGTCGGCGTGTCGTGTGTCGCGGGCATGAGGGTGAGCGTAGCCTCGCCACATATCGGGACGACGGCGATGGGGTCGCCGAGGATGGAGCCAGGGTCGGTGAGCTAGCCCCGTATCTCGCACCACAATAGGGCCATGAAGTCCTCACCACAGCCCCGATGGTGGGGTGGCTCGACCCACGTCGTCTACACGATCGTGGTGTTCGTCATCCTTGCGTCACTCGACAACGCTGCGATCGCGTTGATCCCGTCGATGGTGCCCCAACTACGGGACTCGTTCGGGGTCGGGACCGCAGCGATCGGGATCCTGACGGGTACACAGGTTCTCGTCACCGCTGTGACCGCTGTTGGATGGGGGTACCTCGCCGACCAGCAGGATCGCAAGAGGCTGCTGTTGTGGGGGACGCTCATCTGGTCGGCTGCGATGGGCATGAGCGCGTTCACGGACTCCTTCGGTGTCCTGTTCGCTCTCCAGGCCCTCGCCGGGGTCGGACTCGGGTCGATCGCATCGGTCGGGTTCTCTGTGATCTCGGACTTCGTCGCACCCGCTCGGCGCGGTCTCGCCATGTCCTTCTGGGGTTTGTCCCAGGGCATAGGAACACTGATCGGGAGCCTGCTCGCCTCCCAGGCGGGTTCGATCAGTTCCGCCATGCCGTTCCTCATCATCGCCGGAGCAGGCCTGGCGTTCTCGCTGCTGTTCCTCGTGGCGTTCGACCCTCCGCGGGGATTCAAGGAACCTGAACTCGCCGAGCTGTACGACGAGGGCGAGACCTACGACTACGACATCGACCCGTCCCAGCTCCATGAACTGGTGGAAGTGCGCACGAACCGGTGGCTGGTCCTCCAGGGCCTCACGGCACAGATCGCGTACGGGTCGCTCATCTGGGTCCCCCTGCTGTATCAGGAGAAGGTGATAGCCGAGGGGTACTCGTCGGCGACCGGCCAGCAGGTGGGAGGGCTCTTCGCTGCGATGTTCTCCATCGGTGCCCTGTTCTCGATCCTCGCGGGCCATATCGGGGATCGCTGGCAGCGAAAGAACCTGTCGGGCCGGGCGTACGTGTCTGCGTTCGGCATCCTGGGGGCCATCCCGTTCTTCCTGTTGTTCTTCTGGGTTCCGTTGCGCGGCCTCTCCGTCACGGAGGGAGCGAGCACGCTCACGCTCACGGGCGAGGTGCTCACGTCGATCTTCACGAACCCGTGGGTCGCCCTTGCGTTCGTGTCTGCGATCATCGCCCTTGCGCTCACGTCTGCGGACTCTCCGAACTGGTTCGCGTTGATCTCAGACGTCAACGTCCCCGAGCACCGAGGCACCATCTTCGGTGTCGGCAACCTCGTCAACGGGATCGGCCGTGCAACGGGTGCAGGCCTCACAACGGTCTCGGCACAGATCCTCAACCGGACGATCCCGGCCCCGTACAACCTGGCGATCGGGCTGTCGTTCTTCCAGATCTTCTTCCTGCCGACAGGCTGGTGCTACTGGAAAGCCTCCAAGACCTGCCCCGCCGACATCGAGACCGTGAGAGCAACACTGCGCGAACGAGCAGCGGGCATCCCCC
>CAYUJA010000204.1:0-3285 GCA_964444875.1 uncultured Acidimicrobiaceae bacterium
AGCGATCCGTCAGCGAGTCTTCGAGCGATCCGTCAGCGAGTCTTCGAGCGATCCGTCAGCGAGTCTTCGAGCGATCCGCGAGGCGCCAGCCGAGCCGCGCTAAATTCCCTCGCCCTTGCGGTACGGGATCCCGTCGGCCGCCGGCATGCGGAGACGCTGGGTCGCCAGTGCCAGGACGAGCAGTGTGATGATGTACGGCGTTGCGGAGACGATCTGGCTGGCAACGGTGTCGGTGGTGAACCACCACAGGAAGAACAAGATCGCGAACACCGACTGCAGCGCTGCGGATTGGTACTGCTTGCGTACGATCGACGCAATGGCCAGCAACGCCACACCAATGGCGATGAGCAGCAAGATGCCGTGCACAGCGTTCTGCCTGAGACGCAAAGCGTCCGAATACCCGAAGATTCCGGCGCCCGCAAGCAGTCCGAACGGGTTGTAGTTGCCGAAGATCATCGCACCAAGGCCTATATAGCCCCGTCCTGCCGTCATGCCCTCGCGATAGATCCCTGCCTGAACAACGACGAGATAGGCGCCACCCATGCCTGCAAGAGCGCCCGAGATCGTGACACCCCAGTACTTCATCCGCAGCACAGGCACACCAAGAGACTCCGCTGCCCAGGGGTTCTCACCAGCAGACCTCAGCCTGAGCCCCCATGCCGTGCGCCACAGGATCCACCACGTTGCCGGCACGATCGCCAGCGAGAGGAGTGTCAGCCACGACACACCTGTAGTGAGGCCCGCGATGATGCCAGAGACGTCAGAGATGAAGAACCATCCTTTGTCCGCAAGCGAGTTGAACCAATCCGATATCAGCGGGACGTCGAAGGTGCCTATGAAGTCCTGGATCCTGGGACTCTGTGTTGCTCCGCCACCGGTTTCGGGTGTGTAGATCACAGACGATAGGAAACGCATCGAACCTGCGGCCAGGATGTTGATCGCAACACCTGAGACGATCTGGTCGACGGCGAACGTGACGGTGGCCACGGCATGGATCAGGCCGAAGAGGGCTCCGCCAAGAAGTCCGAGTGCTACACCCCACCACGGGCCGAACTGCCACCCTGCCCATGCACCGAACCACGTGCCTGCGATCATCATGCCTTCGAGGCCGATGTTGACCACACCGGAACGCTCTGAGTACAGGCCGCCGAGAGCGGCGAGCAGGATCGGCACCGTCAGGCGCAGAGCGGCGCTCCATGTGCCGGGTGCGGTCAGTTGGTTCGTACCCTCGAACAGTTGAACGATCGACAGTATGACCAGGCCACCGACAACGGCCAGCGTGTACTTGCGCGCAGGTGACATGTCCTTCAAAGGGTTGCGCTTCGTGGACGTCTGCGGGGTTAGCGTTTCGGTTGTCATGCTGTCACCTCCGCTGCGTCGTTGCCGATAGTCTTCGTCGCCTCGCTGGCTGCCTTGATCTCACGTGCCTTGATGTAGCGGTCGACGACCTCGTACGCGATGACGACGGCCAGGACGACAACGCCCTGGATGATCTGGACGACCTCCTTGGGTATGTTGTTGAGATCGAGGATGAGCGACGATCTGTCCATGAAGCCGAACAGGAGAGCACCGAGCGCCATGCCTATGGCGCTATTGCGCCCCAACAATGCAACGGCGATGCCCACGAACCCGAGCCCTCGTGGGAAGTCCTGGGTGTAGGCGTGGAGTTTGCCGAGCATGGTGGACAGTCCGACCATCCCGGCCACACCGCCGGAAAAGAGCATCGTGTAGAGGATCATCTTCTTGGGGTTGACGCCGGCCATCCTCGCTGCCCCGGGGTTCGCACCGGACGCCCTCAGTTCGTAACCGAACCGGGTCTTCCACACGAGCACGTGGTACCCGATACCGACCAGGATCGCGATGATCAGGAAGCCCTGCATCTCCGTCCCTCTGGGTTCGGAGAAACCGAGCAGTGTGAAGATCCAGTTCAGCCCTGGGAGTTGGCCGGACTCGGGAAACGGGGGGGTCGACTGGTTGAGGCTGCCGGCGTCGATGGCGAAGAAGTTGCCGAGAAAGAACCCGACGACCGAGAAGCCGATGAAGTTGAGCATGATCGTCGAAACGACCTCGTTCACTCCCCTCGTGACCTTCAATATGCCGGCGATACCGGCCCACAGAGCGCCGACCGCGACGGCAACGAGGATGATGATGAGGATGTGCAACGGCGCCCACACTGCAATGCTCCCGCCGATCCAACCGGCGAACAGTGCGGCCACGAGGTACTGGCCCTCGACGCCGATGTTGAACAGGTTCATCTTGAATCCGATAGCTACTGCAATGGCCGATATGTACAGAGGGATGGCCCTGTTGACGATCGATGCGACGGACGTCGATGTCGTCCCGAAGTCCCACATGAGAGCGAACGCCTCGAGCGGGTTCACACCTACAGCGAGCAGAGCGACCGCTGCGACCGCTACGGCGAACACGAACGCGATGAAGGGAGCGAGGAGCGCAAGTCCGAGTTTCTTCATGATGCCTCCTCGACCTTGACGCCTGTCATGTGTGAACCAAGTGTCTTGGGAGTGACATCACCCGGATCGAGTTCAGCCACGATCTTCCCCTCGAAGATCACGAGCAACGTGTCGGAGAGGCCGATGAGTTCTTCGAGGTCCGCTGAGATCAAGAGCACGGCGAGTCCGTTGGCTCGTGCTTCCCTCAACTCGTTCCAGATCGCTGCCTGTGCGCCGACATCGATACCCCTGGTCGGGTGTGCAGCGATCAGCACCTTGGGGCTTGCCATCATCTCCTTGCCGACGATCAGCTTCTGCTGGTTCCCCCCGGAAAGGGCTGCAGCACGCACATCAACGCTTGGTGTCCGCACGTCGAAGCGCTCGACCACCTGGGCGGTCAAGGCGCGGGCACCTTTCTCGTTCACGAACCCGTTCTTCTCGAACGGTGGCTTGGTCTGGTGGCCGAGCATCGCGTTCTCCCACAGAGGAGCGTCGAGCAGAAGCCCCTGACGGTGCCTGTCCTCGGGGATGATGCCGATGCCGTCGGCGCGCCTGGTCTTGGTGTCCTTGTCGGAGATATCGATGCCGCTGAGTTCCACGACACCCGAAGGGGCCTCGCGTACACCAAGGATCGCGTCGACGAGTTCCGACTGGCCGTTGCCTTCGATACCCGCGATACCGACGATCTCACCCTGGTGGATGTCGAACGACACATCGTCGACCGCGACCCTGCCGTCGGAGTGATAGCTGGTCAACCCGGACACCGACAGTTCAACGATGTCGGTCACGGTCGACTCGCCGAGTTCGGGTTTCGGGAGCTCGGATCCGACCATCA
>CAYUJA010000205.1:0-3265 GCA_964444875.1 uncultured Acidimicrobiaceae bacterium
CACGGGATGCTCGGGAGCGCGGTGTTCTTCTTCCAGATAGCGGTCGTGGTCCTCGTCTTCATGGACAAGGCATCGACAGAACTGAAGGTCACCACCCTCGTGATGATTGCAGCGTTGTTCGCCCAGATCGGCCTCGGTTACGCGGCACGTTCAGGTGGAGACACGATCACCGCCATCCACATCCCGCTCGGTGTTGCGCTCTTCGGCCTCACCACCTGGCAGCTTGCCTTGTTGCGAGGAAGGTAGCGGACAAGTTCACAGTTTTCAGTTCACAGTTTTCAGTTGCGATAGCCAGGTCCGAACAGAACCCGTAGCGTCATTCGCGCTCGGGCAGTCCAACGGTGAACTGTGAACTGTTCTACTGATTCGCCAGGGCCTTGTCGAAGCGGTCGCGGATCTCCACGAAGCGATCAGCCATCGCGACACCATCATCGACAAAGGATGCCAGGGCTTCCTTCTGGGCGAGATAGTCGATGTTCGTGACACCCGCTTTGGACTGGAGCATCCTCCACGACTTGCGCCGCTCGACGCAGAACAGCACCAGTTGGCGTGAGATGGCCATCGGCTTCACCTTGCCGTTGCGATCCTCCACCTCGATGAACACCTCGAAGTCCGGAACGTACGAACGGTGCGTCGGGTCGAGCACGTTGCGGTGCACGGTGTCATCCTGGCGGATCAGCAGCAGCATGTCCTCGAGCGGGATCAGGCCTGCGGTGTCCTTGACCGGTCGAAGATGCCGACGGAACCTGGCCTCTGTGGCTGTGAAATGCGCCACCGTGTAGCGGAACGTTCGATCGGTCATCTTCGAGGTGATCTCGACCCAGTCGCGGTCACGGTTGGCGTTGCCAGAGATGTCGAGTGCCTCGGCGTAGGTCTCGCCGTGCTGCGGGTTGAACACGAACTGCGGGATCGACCTGGCGTCACGGACGAGCCCGGCCTGGTAGGTCGAGACGTCGTCTGCGATGCCGTGCTCTGGCTGGCATGACGTGTAGGACTGAATGAAGGCCGTCCCGCGGTAGTCGATGGCTTCGAGCAGCGCCTTGTAGAACTGCGCAGTGTTGGCCATCGAGACCTGGGCCACGTACGGGGATCCGTGCCCGGAGATGAACGACTCCGCCACACCCTTTTTCTCCGTCAGCTTGCCTTCCGAAGCAGCACCGAACTGGTTCATGTCACCGCCACCTGGCATCGGCGTCGAGTCGGAGTTCTGGCCTCCGGTGTTCGAATACACCTGTGTGTCGAGGAGCAGCAGCTTGACGTTGGGGCGGTTCTGGAGAACGACCTTCGAGACGTTCTGATATCCGATGTCCCCCATTCCGCCGTCTCCGCCGATGGCCCACGCCTTGGGCAACTCCCTGACCTCTTGTGCGGTCATCACCGCATCGGTCATGTGGGTCATCTCGAAGTAGTCGGCCTCAGATACACCGACACCGAGCGTGATGAGGTTTGCGATGCGCTCCGGTACGACGGAGCGCCGCGCGTGGTCAGCAATGAAGCTCTCACCGAGCAGCCAGGTGACGGTCGCGCCGTCCTGGAAGAGGGAGTTCATCCACGGGTACGGATGCGGGTTGTTCGGCGGCGTCGAGCCGTACACCGTGTTACACCCGGTGTGAGCGCCCATCGCCATGACCGACATTCCGTTGGGGATCGTGCCGTCGAGGGCCTGGAGGTCCCTGTGGTTGAACGCATCCTGGCGCATCGTTGCAACGAGTGCGTCGATGACCTCCTGGTCCGTGAGTTCGTCCCGCGCGCCGATACGCGCCCTGGTGTCCTCTATGGTCTCGCCGCCCAGGCCCATGATCGTGTGGGCGACCAGTTCCCTGATCCGCATGTACGACTCTTCGTTGAGTTCCCGTGACGTAGCGAGCATGGCCAGGCCACCCTCTTCGAGTTCCTTCGCTTTCGCATCGAGCCTGTCCGCCTTGGCGTGGTACATCGGGCGCATGTACGCCTCGGTGAGCGAAGCCACTGCGTGCAGGACGCTCTTCTCGCCACAGCCCGCACAGGCACCATCTCCCGAGACCAGCGCCTCGTAGTTCGAACGGACCATGAGGTGGTTCTTGAGATGGGCGGCGTTGGACTCCATCGGGTCGTCGGGGTCGAACCGGCCGAGGTACTTCGCCGGGGTGTCTGGCAACAGGTCGAGGAAGTTGATGCCTGACATGTGGTCCGCGTTGATCTTCGGCGTCTCCGGCGCCATCTCGAGTGCCTCCCACGGGCACTCGAACACGCACTCGGCGCATCCCTTGCACAGGTCCGAGACCATGATCGAGAACAGGCCACCCGTGCCGGGGCCAGACCGCTCCATCGAGCGGAACAGGTGCGAGGTCTTCGTGTAGGCGAACGGCACGTGGTCGAAGAGTTCCATGAACTCGTCGCGGGCGGTCTGGGACACCGAGTCGACCGTCGCCACCTCCTCGCGCAAGACCTCGTTGAACGGAACGGATTCTTTCGCCTTGGCGATCTCGAGCAGTCTGGTACGGAGACGCTCCTCGAGGGCCGGGAGTTCGGCGAGCATCTTGTCGCGCTCGTCCACATCGAGGATGTACCCTCGAGCCGCGGTACCGAGGACGACATCGAAGTCCTGTGCAACGTTGGGCAGGGCGGTATCGGGGCAAGCGGTGATGCAGTCCATGCACGCCGTGCAGTTCTCTGCGATCCACAGCGGTGTCTCGCGCCGTGACACGTACTTGCTCGCCGTACGCCCCGTCCCGGCTGCCATCATCGACACGGACGACAGCGGCGTCGCAGGCTGGTTGTAGCCGAGGCCAGCCTTGAACTCCTTGTTGAACGTCGAGATGTTCGTGAGCGGGATCCGCACTTCCTGGGTCTCTGACGGTTCTGCAAGCGGTACATCGACCGAGCAGGTGCCGCACGCTTCGAGAGCAGGGAGACGCATACTGGAGCGGTCTGGGGCATCGAGCGGACCGTACGGGATCTCCACGATGAGGTCGTGGCCCTTGTTGACGACCTCCATGTTCGATTCGACGACGGCGTCCCCGAATCGGCCGAACTTCTTGACGTACTGGGCGCGGACGATCTCCTGGTACCGCTCGTACGTGACGTCGTATTTGTCAAGCATTCCCGATACGGCGAAGAAGGCTCCGAGGAAGGCGTTGCCCTGCATCCTCAGTTGGAGTTCGGGCCGGTCGGTCGCCTCTCGTGCGATCTTGAAACCCGGGAGCGAGACGATCCGGATGTTCTTGTCGATGATCTCCTGGCGGTACATGCGAGGGATGCGCTGCCAGACGGTTTCGGGGTCCTC
>CAYUJA010000206.1:0-3251 GCA_964444875.1 uncultured Acidimicrobiaceae bacterium
GACGGCTGACACCTATATCGCTCTGGCGATGTCCATCCCCACGTAGTACTCGGTGCCCAGGGTGAGCTGGTCGAGTGTCACCCTGTCCTTTTGGAACATCACGATGATGTCGGAGCCGCCGAAAGTGAAGTACCCGAACTCTTCACCCTTGGCCAGCAGCGCACCCTCGTCCGCGACCAGGGTGGTCGACGAGACCTGGGCCATGCCGATGGGGAGGACCGCCACGAGGCCGATCGCCGATTCGATGACGACGAGGCCCCGTGTCTGGGAGAACTGGTATCCGGTGCCATCAGCTGCATCGTACGCACCGTCCTGGATGCTGACGTCCAGGAAGACCTCACCGGCGATCACTCTCGCTTCTTTGAGCCTGCCTGCCACGGGTGTGTGGAACCGGTGGTAGTCACTCGGCCCGAGGAAGCTGTGGATGAACAACCCGCCGGCGAAGTCGTACATGTACGGACTGTCGTCGAGCAACTCGGTGACGCTGTAGCGGTGGGTGTGTTTGACCGTGACCCGCGAGTCCGTAGAGATGATCTCGGAGTCCTCGCCGATCGCGTACGTGGCCTTGAACGTGCAGTCGGCGGGTGATACGACCACGGTGTCGTCTCCGGCCCCAGCTATCGGCCGCTTACCGGACTTGAGCTCGCGGGCGAAGAACTGATTGAACGTCAGGAACCCGCTCGGGTTCTTCTGGTAGTCCCCAATGTGGTACGCCGGGTCGTCGTAGAAGGACTGGAGGTCCGCGGCCGATTCCGGTGTGTCGAGGAAGCTGCCCCAGTCGTACGCGAACTCGTCCATCCACTGTTTGAAGCCGGCGTTCTCCTGAAGCGCCCGGCCCGACTCCTGGTCGACCAGCCAGTAGAACTCGCACAACATGTGATACACCTCCTTGGCATAGTCCTCAGCCGGGATCCAGCGGGCGAACCTGTCGAGATATGCGTAGTAGCCGTGAGGACCCCCGAGCCCGACAGGGAGATCGTCGGCACCCCTCACACCACTCTCGCGCGCCAGGGACTTGGCCTGCGCGAGCGAGTCCTTCAGGTTCTGCTTCCAGTCGGGGTGCTCTTTCAGCAGCGCCTTGAGGTCGATCACGACACGTTCGTGGGTCGCCATGGGAGACTCCTTTCGAGTCCGGACGTCGGGGACGGAACCGGTTGCGAACTCCACACATGGCTCCTATCACGGACTGCATCCCAAACTAGCAGGGACACCATGGCCGCTCGACGGACGACCGGTCGACGGGGCACCCGCCGTCCACGACGTAGAGTGTGTCGATGACTGCCACCACCGATGCTCAGATACGGGCGGCACAGCTCGCATGCTGGTCCGGTGCCGTCACACCGGAGCCCATTGCGGGAGGTCTGACGAACACTAACTTCGTCGTGCTCGACGGCGGTGAGCGATTCTTCGTGCGAATAGGCGACGATCTGCCGGTGCACGGCATCCTGCGGTCCAACGAAGTGGCTATCGCCAGGGCAGCGGCAGCCGCTGGAGTCTCACCTGAGGTCGTCTACAGCGAACCCGGAGCGATCGTGTTCCGGTTCATCGACGGCTGCACCCTCACACCCGAAGATGTGCGGTCGCCCGGGATGCTCGAACGCATCGTGCCGCTCATACACACCGTCCACACGGACATCCCCCGGCATCTCCGTGGTCCGGTCCTCATGTTCTGGGTGTTCCACGTCATACGCGACTACGCCGCCAGGTTGCTCGAACTCGGTGGTGATGCAGCCTCGTCGATCCCTGGCCTTCTCACCAAAGCCGAAACCCTCGAACGATCGGTCGGCAAGATCGACATCGTTGTCGGGCACAACGATCTCCTTGCCGCGAACTTCATCGACGACGGGAGCCGGTTGTGGTTGGTCGATTGGGAATATGCAGGTTTCAACAGCCCGCTCTTCGATCTCGGAGGTCTCGCGTCGAACAGCAAGTTGTCCCCAGACCAGGAGGTGCGGCTCCTCGAGGCCTACTACGGAAGGGACCCCGGCCCGGCCCTCCGTCTCGAGTTCCTGGCGATGAAATGCGCGTCACTCCTGCGTGAGACGTTGTGGGCGATGACCTCAGCGGCGACCTCCACCATCGATGAGGACTTCGAGGCGTACACCCAGGAGAACATCGTCCGGTTCGACTCCGCGTTCGACACCTTCCTGGATTCAGGCGGTGCGGGTCTATGAAACATCCCCCACCTTCAGCCGGTGTCGTGATCATCGGTGGAGGCATCGTCGGATGCTCGACCGCATACCACCTGGCACGGATGGGTGTACGAGACGTCGTTCTGCTCGAACGGGCGAAACTCACGAGCGGTTCCACCTTCCATGCCGCAGGCCTGGTGGGTCAGCTTCGCAGCAATGCGAACGTCACCAGGCTCCTCAAATACAGCGTCGACCTGTACGCGCGCCTGGAATCGGAGACCGGCCTCGCCACCGGCTGGAAACAGAACGGCGGCCTCCGCTTGGCGTGCACCGATGCGCGGATGGTCGAGTTGAAACGTCAGGCGACGACCGCTCACTCGTTCGGTCTGGACATGGAGATACTCACCGCGAAACAGGCGCAGGAACTATGGCCGCTGATGGATGTGTCAGACGTCCTCGGCGCTGCCTTCCTTCCGACGGACGGACAAGCGAATCCCTCCGATATCACCCAGTCTCTCGCAAAGGGCGCACGCGACGCCGGTGTCCTCATCGTCGAGGACTGCGCGGTAACTGCGATATCGGTCGAACACGGGCGTGTGTCCGGTGTGACCACAGACCTCGGCGACATCGCAACGGACGTGGTCGTGAACTGTGCAGGGCAATGGGCTCGCGACATCGGTCGCATGGCAGGGGTCACCGTGCCCCTTGTGTCCATCGAACACCAGTACATCGTGACCGAGCAGATCGAGGGCGCCGAAAGCGATCTGCCGACGCTGCGTGACCCGGATCGCCTCGTGTACCTCAAAGAAGAGGTCGGTGGCCTGATCATGGGTGGTTACGAGCCGAACCCGAAGCCGTGGGCGACCGATGGTGTGCCGGGGGACTTCAACTTCAAACTCCTCGAACCGGACTACGAGCACTTCCACCAGCACATGGTGCAGGCAACTGCCAGGGTTCCTGCGCTGGCATCTGCAGGCATACGAGAGCTCATCAACGGGCCGGAGTCGTTCACACCGGACGGGAACTTCATTCTCGGGAAAGCACCAGAGGTGGCAGGCTTTTTTGTCGGCGCGGGTTTCAACGCGTTCGGGATAGCCGCCGGTGGTGGTGCAGGCAAGG
>CAYUJA010000207.1:0-903 GCA_964444875.1 uncultured Acidimicrobiaceae bacterium
TGGCAGAAGAACCCGTCGTCGAAGAAACCACAACGACAACCGTGGCAGAAGAACCGACCCCCAGGGACACCACCACGACAACCGTGGCAGAGGACCCCATCGTCGAGCTAGCAGCCCCCGACCCGCTCGTCGGGATCGCGCTGGTCGACGAGGCTCCGATCTACAAGATCACCCTGGTGAAGCGTGTATGTGAATCATTCCAGGACATCAACAAGAACAACACGAATCCGAACAAGTTCGTCGAAACCATCGGGACCCTCGGCGCACCGATCACATGGGCCACCGTGACGGCGACGGACGAAGAAGCCAACACGACCTGTGCCCCGCTAGCTGGATGGAACTTCTCGATGGGCACGCGATTCACGGCACCATCGAACACCGACCCTCTTGGCACCTTGTCACAGGTCACAGGCAACTACGGCACATCGATCGTCACACAGGCATCGATACCGTGGCTCGACAAGTTCGGCGAGCCCACAGGTAACTCCCTCGCCGGGGCCGTGACCATCGAACTCACGGCGGAACAGGCTCTCCGTGCTGAGAACGAGAAAAGTCTCTGGATAATGGAGGGAATCAACGGTCCAGACGGTGGTGTGATTCCCGATGGGTACGATTTCGGAATCCTGCGATGCGGAGTCGACAACCGCAACGGCGACAACGTCGAGTGGATCACGTTCACCGACGGCGCTACCCATGTCTTCTGTTACGCCTACAACGTCGCGCAGCAAGCCCCCGACGCTCCTGGTCTTGAGATCGTCAAGGACGCTGTCGATATCGATGGTGTCACCTATGTTGATGGCGATTCGGCCGAGGTTGGTCAGGCGATCAACTACGACGTGACCGTCACGAACACAGGCAACGTCGCACTCAGCGATGTCGTCGTCACCGACCCCGGCCTCGACG
>CAYUJA010000207.1:1003-3227 GCA_964444875.1 uncultured Acidimicrobiaceae bacterium
CGTCCTCGCCGTAGGCGACGGCAGCGCCGCCACCCTCGACGACGGAGACACCGTCGTGTGTAGCGGATCCCACATCGCCACGACAGCCGATGGAGACGCAGGCGAGTACATCAACACGTCCAACGCTTCGAGCGACGAGTGGGACCTCTCCGCGGACGCCGATGAGACCGTAACCGTGACACCACCCGATGCACCTGGTCTTGAGATCGTCAAGGACGCTGTCGATATCGATGGCGTCGCCTATGTTGATGGCGATACCGCAACGGTTGGTCAGACGATCAACTACGACGTCACCGTCACCAACACAGGCAACGTCGCACTCAGCGATGTCGTCGTCACCGACCCCGGCCTCGACGCACCAGGCCTGACATGTGCATGGCCAAACGGGGACGGCGTCCTCGCCGTAGGCGACGGCAGCGCCGCCACCCTCGACGACGGAGACACCGTCATCTGTACCGGATCGTATGTCGCAACGACAGCCGACGCAGACGCAGGTGAGTACGTCAACGTCTCAACCGCTACGAGCAATGAATGGGAGCTCTCCACAGACGGCACCGAGACGGTGAACGTGACCGTCGAGCCGCCACCCCTCGAGATCACAAACATCGACCTCGCCAGCATCGGAGACACGGTGTTCTCAGATGACAACAGCAACGGTGTTCAGGATCCGGGCGAAGAGGGCATCGCGAACGCACCGGTGCGTCTGACGTTGCCAGACGGCACGTTCCTAGACCTGCTCACCGATGCCAACGGCGTGTACCTGTTCATCGACCTCGCGGCCGGCGAATATACCGTCGAACTGGTCTTGGCTTCGATAGCCAAGCCGGAGAATGGCGATTACACGGCAACGACGGCAACGTCGTTCACGATTCAACTCGCAGAGAACCAGGCGTTCGACGGTGCTGACTTCGGCGTGGTCGTGACACCGGCCACGACACAGGAAACACTGCCGAATACCGGCATCGACTCCGACCAGATGCTGGCGATCGCTCTGGCTCTGCTGATCCTCGGTGGTGCCGCAGTGCTGGCGACGACACGCAAGAAGCAGGATGATGACGGGAGCCTGGCGGCGTAGGCCTTCGGCTCACAGCAACACAGAGAGGGGGCGTAGCACGTAAGCTACGCCCCCTCTTGGATTCCAGGGACAATGGGCACAGCACCTCGGTATCGATGGCAACCAACAACGGCAGAGATCGCAGCCCGGTACGGTCTCGCACCCTCGGAAGTGGTCAGGTTCGACCACAACACGTCCCCCTTCCCCACCGACTGGGCACCAGCCATCGTCGCCCCGATGACACGGCACCTCAACGAGTACCCGGGTGCTTCGTACATGCCGCTGAGACGGTCCATAGCGCACTACGTTGGTGCTGAGCCGGACAACATCGTCCCCGGAGCAGGCATCGACGAGATGATCCTGCTCATCGCCAGGGCATTCGGTGGACCAGGAACACGTTCGGCCACGGCCGTGCCAACCTATCCGCTGTATGAGATCGCAACGCTCCAACACCACGGGGGGTTCACGACCGTCCCCTACGAGGACGCCCTCGGCTTCCCGTTCGACGGCATCTCGAGGATGGCTGAAACGTCGGCTGTGACATGGCTGTGTGTTCCGAACAACCCCACGGGCGAGCGGATCCCGGACGCTGTGATCGCAGAGATCATCGGCAAGACACAGGGCGTCGTGGTCGTCGATGGGGCCTATGCCGAGTTCGCAGGTGACCGATGGTGGAGTTGGGTCGAGGCGTACGACAACCTGATCGTGCTTCAGACGATGTCGAAGGCCTTCGGACTCGCTGCGTTGCGTGTCGGGTACTCCATAGCATCGGCAGGCCTCTCCGCGCGGTTGGATGCGGTTCGTCCACCTGGGTCGATCTCGACGCTGTCGGAGCGCATCGCATCCGCGGCACTTGAAGATCACTCGCGGATGGAGCGATTCGTGCGCTTCGTCACCAAGGAGCGAGAGAGGTTCGCCACCCTCCTGGCGATGGCAGGGTTCACCGTGTACCCGTCGAGCACGAACTTCGCCCTGTGCCACGTCGGCCCGCAAGCGAGCGATCTTGCCAGGGCCCTCATGGCCAAGGGGATGGTGGTGCGGTCGTACCCGGCCGGCCACGCCCTCGCAGACCACCTCAGGTTCACCGTCCGCTCCCAGGAAGAGGACGATCGCCTCGTCGATGCGATCTCGTGGATCTATCCGCATCTCGTAGCCACTGCTATCACCTAG
>CAYUJA010000208.1:0-3142 GCA_964444875.1 uncultured Acidimicrobiaceae bacterium
TCTCGCCTTCGTCTGGTGTGGACAGGCCGTAGAGAATCCGCATCAGGGTCGTCTTGCCTGCACCGTTCTCCCCAAGCACGCCATGAACTGCTCCCGCGTGGAGCGAGAGGTTCACCTCGTCGTTCGCAAGCACCGTGCCGAAGCGTTTGGTGATGGCCCTCAGCTCAACGATCGGAACGTTCGGGGCGTCACCTGCCGATGTCATCGGGGTGGGTCAGCCGCTGCTGATCGATCCCGCAGGTTCCGCTTCGTTGATATCGACCCTGAACGAACCGCTTTCGATCTCGAGTTGTTTTGCGTTCACCTCATCGGTCAGCGCCTGATCGACACCACCGGTGACCCCGGTGTTGATCGGTGCCAGCGAAGCGCCTCCCTTGGCGAGCATGGAGAAGTCCTTGAGGTCCTGTGCAGTGAAGACACCTGCTGCAACCTGGTCGACGACGTAGGACACGGTCGGCCCCATGTTCCATACGACGCTCGAAACGACGCTCTCCGGGGCAAGGTCCTTCTGATCCGACATGTTGCCGAACGCCAGGACGCCCTTCTCCTGAGCCGCTTCGATCACACCGAATCGCTCGGCGTACAACACGTCGGTACCGGCATCGATCTGGGCGAGGGCAGCTTCCTTGGCCGCTGCCGGGTCGAACCAGCTGTTGATGAACGTGACCTTGACCTCGACGCCTTCGTTCACGGACTGTGCACCCGCTACGAATGCATTCGTGATGCGGTTCACCTCGGGTACAGGGAAGCCGCCAACGACTCCGACGACGTTCGTGGTCGTCAAACCGCCTGCGAGCATGCCTGCGAGATAGGCGGGCTCATGGATCCAGTTGTCGAACACCGCGAAGTTCGGGTCGGCGGGGCCACCACCAGAACCGAACACGAAGGCGATGTCAGGATACTGGCCTGCGACCTTGCGCACCGCGTCCTCGTTCCCGAACGCATCTCCGAAGATGATGTCTGGTTTGTCCTGTTGTGCAACCTCGGTCAGTATGCGCTCCATGTCGCCTGAGTACCCGATGTCATCGGTGAAGTCGTAGATGATGTTCCCGGCCGTCTCCTCGGCCAGCAACGCTTGATGGATAACGCCATCCCAGGGTTCTTCGATCTGGGTGGCGTACGCCCCGAACACCTTGATGGTGTCGCCGTCCGCCGCCGCGCCGTCACCGCTGCCGCTGCTGCACGCGGCAGCAACAAGAGCGATCACGATCAGGACTGCCCCGATGCTTTTCCGACGGTGGAACATGGTGGTAACTCTCCCTCGCTTGGCTGGCGCTGATCATAGACGAACGGTTCTCAGCCTGTCAGATCGCCGCCCGAAGGGTTCCCCTGAGCTGAAACTCAGAGTCCGGGTAGGTCGACCAACGACTCGAGATAGGTCTGGAGCGCGTCGGTGTCGGCTGCGGTCCAGCCGTCACGTGGAACCACGACGCTCAACCCCTCGACGAACGTGTCGTTGTAGTTGTGGCCATGTCCGACACTGGCGCTGAAGCCGTTGATCAGGTCGACGACCACCTGCGTGAACGTCGTGAACGGCACCCAGCGCACGGAGTCCGGGACATCGGGGGCGACGGGGGCATTCGTCCACTCCTGGGGTTTCCACAACGTCTCCCAGTTCCAGTACCCGACGGGGTCCGAGCCGTGGTGGTAGTAAACAACACGCGGGGCCGCCCATGACGCGTCGAGGGCATCGTAGACACCCGGCCGGTTCTCAAGCCGCACGATCGCTCCGTCGTCATACACCGGCTTCCATACGGGTGAGGACGGATCACGATCGGCAAGCAATTGCTTGCGTACGGCGTTCGCATTGGTCGGCCCCACCCACAGAGCTCCATCGACCTTCGACTGGATGAACGCAAGCGACTCGTCGAGCGAACCCTGGGCATATCCGGCCTCGGAGCCAAGCGACCCGAGGCTTTCCCCGAACGCGATGAGCCTGGGCCGGTTGTCCTCCGGCAGCACCTCCCACCACTCGATGACAGCCTCGTTGATGGCTATGCCTGCTTTCGTCGCTGTCGCGGTGTCGAGAACGAACGAGATCCAGCTCGGGAGGAACGAGTACTGCATCGCGGCGATCGCTGTGTCTCCCCGGTACATGTACTCGAGGGCAGCCGACGCGACAGGGTCGACCCACCCGGTCCCCGTCGTCGAGACGAGCAAGAGCACCTCGCGATCCTGTGCGTTGG
The DNA here is from genome assembly GCA_964444875.1 of uncultured Acidimicrobiaceae bacterium. Taxonomy (GTDB): domain Bacteria; phylum Actinomycetota; class Acidimicrobiia; order Spongiisociales; family UBA5794; genus JAMBLL01. Next base: position 2,187 of record CAYUJA010000208.1, read on the forward strand.
TGCGGTTCAGCTCAGCAACCACCAGCTGGGCTCGTTCCTCAGTGCCGACCGCAGAGTTCAGGCCTGCGTACACACGGATCGGAGCGCGTACCCCGTCAGACGTCCCGTAGTACGAAGCGATGTCATCAACGGTGGTCGGTGCACCTACGAACGTACGGCCCTGGAACCCGAGATCGTCCCACTCCACAAGCGATTCCGGTGAGCCCGACACTTCGGGGTCGATCGGCTCCGTCACGCCTTCGAGCGTCGTCGTATCTCCTCCGGCGAAGCGCGCATTGGCGAACGCCGTGAGGCCGCTGCTCGCGACGAAGTAGTACATCCCTCCAACGATCGCGACCACAATGAGCACCGTGGCGCCGCGTGCGATGTGGACCGACATGTGCCTGGAAGTGAAGATATCGAGCCTCCAGACCACCCAGCGGATCGAGCGGGCTAGACCAAGCAATACGGCGAACACGACGATCGACCATCCGACCGCCTTGAGTCCGTCGACGATACCGATGGGATCGACACCGACCATCTCACCCTGGGCCGTCTGCCACGCAGGCCACCGGACGATCGCGACGACGGCGGTGAAGGCGATACCTGCAACAGCGAGCCATCTGATGATGCCATGAAGGGAATCTTCAGAGAACCCGTCAGATACCAACCCGGCCACCCATCGCACCAGGAACCACACGAGAACACCGACCGCGTATCCAAAGGCGAGCGACAAGGCAGAGACGATCCCTTGCATCATTCCTGATCGCGGTAACAGACTCGAACCGAGGGAGAACCACACCAGGACGAGGCCGACGAAGAGACCCGGGATAGAAAGGGGGCCGAACACGACGGCGACGAACGATGGTTTGGAGCGGGCCTGGTCGGTCATGGTGGCAGAATACCCACGCGTCAAAACGAAGAACCACATTCTCGGCACTTCGGAAATGAGCGGGGTCGGCGAGAGCCGGGGAGAC
>CAYUJA010000209.1:0-3120 GCA_964444875.1 uncultured Acidimicrobiaceae bacterium
GGGGCTCTGAGATCGTCCATCTACAGACAGGCTTTCGCCTATCCGCTGATCCTCGAAGTACGAATAGAGGAGAGCGCAGACCACAGAACTCAGAACACAGAACTCAGGCCACGTCACCCTGTTGCCTGTCCTGTGGCGGGTAATGTCGCCAGTGGGTCACGTGCTCTGATCGGTAAACGGAGAACGGAGAACGGAGAACTGTTCTTTCGTCTGGTGTTTGCCTTACCGGCTTGCCGTCAGCAGTCGGCTTCCGCTTTCGTCGAAGAATTCGAGCGTCTGAGAGGTGACCACGTATGCCGTTGCTTCGTCGAGCGCAGCCAGTATCCACATTTCCTGGTCTGCGGTGTCTGCGCAGTACATCTCTGTTGCGCCGATGCCCGAGAACGCGATCGTGTCACCGTCGGTGGAGTAACTCCCGAAGAAGTTGTTGCATCCGGTGGAGCCGGTCACACCCGACTCCTCATCGAAGATGAGTGTCGGTGCTGAGCCGTCGACGACCGATTGCACACCGCCGCTCTGGTTGTTCACAGCAACGACGTCCCAGGTGGTGTCGGCCAGGTTGGTGTCAACGGCGACGAGTTGGATGACCGTATCGCCGTCCACCTTGAGATCGACACCATCTGAGGTGGTCTCCCATTGGTCAACTGACTGCAAGAGCGTCACGAACACCTGCTCCTGATCCATGACCTCGGGTTCGGCACACGCCATGAGTGTCCCGGCCAGAGGCCCGAACGAAACGGATGAGCCATCGATCGAGGCCGCCCCCATATAGCTGTTGCAGCCACTCGACCCATTGATCTCGGTGTCCGTGATCGTTGCGGTGAGCGATGAACTCTCGACCGGGACAGCCAGAGCCAGGGAATCGTTGATGAGGGCTGCGACATCCCATTGGCCGGTGAGTGTGTCTGGCTCAGATGATCCCGAGGTGCATGCTGCGGCGGTGAGGGCAAAGACGGCGAGGAGTGCAACGATTTTCATACTCATACGAGATTAGCGCGCCGTCCCCTGGTTCCTGTGTTTCAGCGGGGCAACACGAACCAGGGGACGGTATGGCGTGGACTCGTCAGCTCCCCACCGGGTCGAGATCTTGGGCGTCGGCAACCTGCTCCTGGAAGACGAATTCCGGATAGGCAGAACCACCGTGCTCTGAACGGTCGAGGCCGACGATCTCCTCCTCGGGAGAGACCCTCATCCCGATCGTGAGATCGATCACCTTGAACACGACGAACGACGTTCCGAAGGTCCACGCCATGATGGCTGCAGCACCCACCAACTGGATTGGCAGTGACGCATCGGCGCTGAACAGTGCAACGGCGATGAGGCCCCACAGGCCTGTGGTCCCGTGAACCGAGATCGCCCCGACCGGATCGTCGATGCCGATGCGTTCGAAGCCGATGACGCTGAGGACCATGATGATCCCTGCGGTCGCACCGATGACGATCGCTGCACCGAACGAGACGCTCGCCGTGCCGGCTGTGATGCCTACGAGGCCTGCGAGGACACCGTTGAGGGAGAACCCGACGTCCGGCTTGCCCGTGATGATCCATGCGGTGAACATCGCACCAAGAGCACCTGCACACGCCGCAAGGGTCGTCGTGACGGCAGGGTACGCGATGTTCTGGCCGACCGCAGCGAGGGTCGAACCCGCATTGAATCCGTACCAGCCGAACCAGAGGATGAACACGCCGAGTGCGCCAAGGGTCACGGAGTGGCCGGGGATCGTCCTGGGCTTTCCGTCGGCACTGTACTTTCCGATCCGTGGGCCGACCACGAGAGCGCCGGCGAAGGCGGCGGTTCCCCCGAGCATGTGGACGACCCCTGATCCTGCGAAGTCGAAGAATCCGATCGATGACAGCCAGCCTCCACCCCACACCCAGTGCGTGACGATCGGATAGATCAGCCCTGTGACGAACGGTGTGTAGATGAGATACGCAGAGAACTTGACCCTCCCTGCGACCGCTCCGGAGATGATGGTGGCCGCTGTCGCTGCGAACACGACCTGGAAGAACCATTCGCTCGACCTTGTCGGGTCGCTGAAGAACCAGCTATCCCCGTAGCCGACGAACCCGCCGAGAGACGATCCGCCGTATGCGAGAGCGAATCCAAAGGCCCAGTAGGTGATTCCTCCTACCGAGAAGTCCATCAGGTTCTTCATGATGATGTTGGACGCGTTCTTCGCCCGTGTGAACCCGGCCTCGACCAGCGCAAAGCCCGGTTGCATGAACATGACCATCGCTGCAGCGAGGAACAGCCACACCGCATCTAGTGACGATGCGACGTCTGCGATCGTCGTTGTCTCCTGTGCTGTGGCCCCGCCGGCGAGCGGTCCGACCACCATCAGGACGGTGATCACCGCTCCTGTCGTCATCCGTCTTCTCATCGATACCCCTCCGTAGGTTGCGTGATGCCACGCTACGCGGAGCAGGTTTCGCGCCAGTAACCCCACGGTTACGGATCTGCAACGGTCTCGTTTCGAGCGTGTTTCGGAAGCTGTAGGCGGTCCCCGTTCTGGTTCCTCCCTCGGCTCTTTGGACGGGGGAGGTGGCCGAGCTTGCGAGGTCGGAGGGGGAGGCCACGATGGTCCACTCAGCTTGCGCGTGTCGGGGCACAGGTTCGAGCTGAGTGGGACCGGTTCGGGTTCCCCCTCTGGCCCTCGTTCCTCGGCCCATCTCCCCCGCGAAGGCCGGGGGAGAATGCTGCCAATGCGCAACCGCCTATTCTCCTCTCCATGTCCGTCATCGAAGTCGAGAACCTGGTCAAGTCCTACGGGGACGTCCACGCGGTGCGTGGTATCGACCTGCACGTCGATGCCGGAGAGGTCTTCGCCCTCCTGGGGCCCAATGGTGCAGGGAAATCGACAACTGTTGAGATTCTCGAAGGCCATCGCACGAAGACGTCCGGCACTGTGTCCGTCCTCGGCTTCGACCCGACCGCGAGAGCTCGCGAGTACCGCGAACGGATCGGCATCGTGCTCCAGGAGACCGCCATCGAGGAGCAGTTGACGGTCAAGGAGGCGATCGACATCTACGGCTCCATGTACCCGAAGAGGCGACCCACGGGCGAACTCATCGAGATCGTCGGCCTCGGGGAGAAGACCGGGGCCAGGATCAAGACACTCTC
>CAYUJA010000210.1:0-3095 GCA_964444875.1 uncultured Acidimicrobiaceae bacterium
AGCCGATCGTCGAAACTGATCCATGGTGGGCTCAGGTATCTCGAACAGTTCCACTTTCAGCTCGTGAACGAGGCGCTGCACGAGCGCGGTCTCCTCCATGAGAAGTTGGCACCACACCTCGTACGACCTATTCCTTTCGTGTACCCATTGAAACACCGGATATGGGAACGCGTTTACGTCGGGGCAGGGATAACACTGTACGATCTGATGGCGAAGCTCGGCCGGAGCAGGATGCCCCGCCAGTGGCACCTCAGCCGCAAAGAGCTCAGTCGGGTTTTCCCAGGTATCAAGAAGAAGACCTTCATCGGCGGCGTTCGCTACTACGACGGTGGCACCGACGACGCACGATTCGTCCTGGCTCTCGCTCGCACTGCGATACGAGAGGGTGCCAGGATCCTCACGAGTGCCGGAGTGTCAGGGTTCGTGCGCGATGGCCGCCGCATCACGGGAGTTACAGCGACGTGTCTCGAGTCGGGCAGATCGTTCGAAACAAGAGCCAAGGTCGTCATCAATGCCACTGGTGTTTGGACAGACTCGGTCGAGTTACTCGCTGGCGATACTGGCACAGAGGTGACAGCCTCCAAGGGTGTGCACATCGTCGTGCCGAAGGATCGGATCGAGTCGTCGGTTGGTTTCATCACAAAAACCAAGACGAGCGTCCTTTTCTTGATCCCGCACGACGACTTCTGGATCATCGGAACCACAGATACTCCGTGGGAACTAGATCTCGCCCACCCGGCCGCGAGCAAGTCCGACATCGAGTACGTACTCGAGCAGTTGAACCGCATCGTGGAGACGCCCATCACCACTGCCGACATAGTCGGTGTCTACGCCGGCCTGCGACCACTCGTCATGGGAAACGCCGTATCGACCGCGAAGCTGTCGAGAGAGCACTCCATTACCCAAACAGAGCCGGGGCTGATCACGATCGCCGGAGGCAAGTTCACGTCCTACCGGGTCATGGCTCAAGACACCGTTGACGAGGCATCGATCGCTGGAAACATCAGTGCACCACCGACGCGTAGTGATCAGATCCCGTTCGTGGGGGCACGGGGATATCGGGCACTGATGGCTCGACGGGAGGACCTGGCGGCTCGTCACGGGCTCACGGCCAAACAGATCGGCCGCCTCCTTCACCGATACGGAGACGAACTCGAGGACGTGCTTGCCTATGGCGCAGGCGATCCAACGATGATGGATCTGATCCCCTCAGGCACCTATCTGCGAGCTGAGGTTCGGTTCGCTGTCGAGCATGAAGGAGCTCTCCATCTCGCCGACGTGCTCACACGTCGAACGAGAATTTCGATCGAGTCAAGGGACCGCGGCGTCGATTCGGCATCTGACGTTGCGTCGATCATGGCCGGGGTACTCGGGTGGGACGACGTCACGGTAAAACGGGAAATTACACACTACGAAGCACGGGTCGAAGCGGAACGTGAATCTCAAACCATGCCGGACGACCTCACAGCTGATGCCGCCCGCCTCGGAGCACCCGACGTTAGGACGCTCGGGGTGTAGCGACGTCTTCAGTGCGCTTGGCTCGTTTGCGGTAGTTCTCGTAGATCTCGCCACGCTTGAGCCGCTCGTAGTCGTAGATGACCCAGGTCTTGGCGATGTGGTCGTGCCACCCCTGACGCTCGTCATCGACGATGACCCAAAAATACCCGCCCCAAAAGAAGAGCATCGAAACACCGTACCCCAGGAAGCGCAGCACCGACCGGCCGATCGTTGGCGGAAGACCGTCACGGCCGACGACCTTGAGACCCATCAGCCACTTTCCGATCGTGCGACCGGTGAGTGCCCACAGCACGACGAAGTAGGTACCGATGATGAACGGAATCGAGACGGTGTAGATCGTCACGGGGCTGATGTTGCCTTCGATACCCATGTTTGTCATCAGGTTGTCCACGGCTACGGCGATCCATCCTGTCACGGCGAGCATGCCTGTGACGATCACCGAATCCACAAAGTAGGAGAGCAGACGTGAGATGAACCCGGCGGCTCTGCCCTGAAGGACGTGAAACTCGGTGCCCTTACTCATTCGCCGTCGAAGACGGGTTTGGGTGGCAGCGGGTTGATCTCGCGCCCGAAGAGCTTCCTGAAGATCCCCTCTGTTAGCCCGTCGGCCGCAGCACCGGTCTCTCGGACCTCCTGAACGGCTCCACCCGCGAACCCGAGCGTCTGCTCCCTGATGAGGTCGCCAACCTCGTCGGAGTCGCTCAAGTATCCAACGATCCCATCGATCGATTGGGTGAATACATCGCCCGCAAGGACCCGGCCCCTGGCGTATTCGGCCGATCCCACGGCGGTCAATCGATCGATCTCGTCTGCGATCGCTTGACGAGTCGGCGCCGTCACCTCAGCAACGAACGGCGCGACGCCACTCGCCTCGGCAAGTGCGGCCACCGTGTCGTAGACGACACCCGTAAGCCGATAGAACGGGTACGACGCCTCGTCCAGGGAAGCCCGAGCCACAGAGATCTGCTCCGGCAGCTCCGAGACCCAGCCGAGAACGGCCATCACGGTCGGGTTCGTTGCATAGGGACCGCTCACCTGCGTGACAGCGTCGTCCTCAACCATTTCGAGGGAGGCCGACAGGGACATCAGGCGATCCACACCCTCACCGATGCCACCGGCAACGAGGCGGACGATCGTCTTGTGAGCGTCACCGCCATCGGTCGGCGATGAAGTGTCCTGTTCGGTGGCGTGCTCGTCGGTCATGTAACAACCATAACGGGGCGAACGGGTGAGCAATGGCGGGGGCCGCCAGGTTCGCATTGGCGATATACTCGCAGGACCGTAGCTAGTCCGTCTCTGTACACTGCGGGGCGCCCTGCCCCCATCGTCCAGAGGCCTAGGACTCCGCCCTTTCAAGGCGGCAACGGGGATTCGAATTCCCCTGGGGGCACGCACGGGGGCGTGGTGAAGTCTGGAGTTCACGCCGGCCTGTCAAGCCGGAGATCGCGGGTTCAAATCCCGTCGCTCCCGCCAGATTCTGAGCGCTCGGATCACCCGATCCGGGCGTCTGTGAATCACATAGCGGTCAGGTAGCTCAGTCGGTAGAGCACCGGTCTGAAAAACCGGGTGTCGGCGGT
>CAYUJA010000211.1:0-3062 GCA_964444875.1 uncultured Acidimicrobiaceae bacterium
TGAACCCTGCAGGCCTCGCTGCCGACCTTCGATCGGTCGCCTCAGACCTCGAAATCGACGTGTCTGTCGCCCACATCGAGGGCGACGACCTCACGACGAACCTGGCATCGATAACCGCAGGGGGGCACCCTCTCAGGCACATCGAGACCGGTACGGCGCTCGCCGACCTCGATGCGCAACCGGTCACCGCCAACGTGTACCTCGGTGCGTGGGGGATCGTCGAGGCGCTCCAGAGGGGAGCAGACATCGTGGTGTGCGGGCGCGTGAGCGACGCGTCACTCGTCGTTGGTCCTGCAGCGTGGCATCACGGTTGGGCCCGTGATGACTGGGACGAACTCGCAGGCGCTGTCGTGGCCGGCCACGTGCTCGAATGTGGCGCTCAGGCGACGGGAGGCAACTATGCGTTCTTCGAGGAGGTCGCCGACCCCGTCCATCCCGGATTCCCCATAGCGGAGGTGGCAGCCGACGGTTCGAGTGTCATCACCAAACACAACGGCACACCCGGCCTGGTGTCCGTCGGCACCGTCACAGCCCAGCTTCTCTACGAGATCGATGAGCCTGCGTATCGCAACCCGGACGTCGTTGCACACTTCGACACGATCGCTCTCAGGGATCTCGGGAAGGATCGCGTTCAGATCGACTCCGTGCGTGGGTCGCCTGCGCCTCGTGACCTGAAGGTGGCCGTCAACTACCTCGGCGGACACCGCAACTCGGTGACCCTGGGATTGGTGGGCCTCGACATCGCGGCCAAGGCTGACCTCGTCGAACGGGGATTGCGTCGAGAGCTATCGGCCGTCGGACTCCCTTCGACCTTGCAGTTCGACCTCGTTGAGGCCGCTGTGCCGGACGCCGATACCAATACCGGTGCTGCGTCGATGCTCACCATCACCGCACTGGATGCGGACGCCTCGAAGGTAGGACGACCGTTCGCTGATGCGGTGATCGGGCTTGCTCTCGCGAGCTACCCCGGCTTTTTCGCCACGGCGCCCCCTTCGCGCGGATCGGCGTACGGCGTCTACTGGCCGGCCCTGGTACCGCGCAGTATCGTCGGCCACGAGGTCATTCTCGGCGACGGCACACGGATAGGTGTCGCCGATCCGCCCACGGGCGAGGTCGGGGAGACCGCGAGAACCGCCACCCCAGATGTTGGTCCTGTCGATGTCGAGACGGTGCGTGTGCCACTCGGGCGAGTTGCTGGGGCCCGCTCCGGCGACAAGGGCGGCAATGCCAACATCGGCGTCTGGGCGCGCAGCGATGATTCTTACGAGTGGTTGTCCTGGATGCTCACCGTCGAGAGACTCAAGGAACTGTTGCCAGAGGCAGCGGGCCTCGATGTCGAGCGTTACGAACTCCCAGGGATCAGGGGTCTCAACTTCGTCATCCACCGCCTGCTCGGGGACGGTGTTGCGTCATCGACCCGTTTCGACCCCCAGGCCAAGAGCCTCGGCGAATGGCTGCGATCGCGCATCGTGGACGTTCCGATCCATCTCCTGGGTGACACGCGATAGGTACCGTCGACCATCGACGGCGCTTTCCGACTGTGAACTGTTTTTCACGCTCGTTCGTAGTCGTCCTCGAGGCGGATGACGTCATCGAGTCGTGGCGTCGAAACTTCGATGATCTCGACATCGGCGTCCAGGGACGCTGCGAAACGGTGGACCTCGCGGGCGGGGATGTCGATCGACTCACCGGGTGAGAGTTCAACGACGCTGGCCTCGGTGCCCCGGCCGAGATGGAGCACGAGCGTGCCAGAGAGCACGAGGACGGATTCGTGTTTGTGCTCGTGATACTGGAGGCTGAGCCTGTGGCCTGCGTTGATGTGGATGATCTTCCCCGCGTAATGGTCTGTGTGGCTCCACAGGAGCTCATACCCCCACGGTTTGTCCGTTCTGTCTGCCATCACACCCTCCATCGTCGTGGCGCATCGCTCGCACAAGCGTAGAAGCGCTTCGTGGCGAACGAGGTTCGCGCAGGCAACGGTACGCTTAGAGACGACCTACGACTCCCACATTCTCGGAGGACCACATGGATTACGACATCGCTGACATCGGGCTGGCCCCCGGAGGCCACCTACGCATCGAGTGGGCAGCACGGCGCATGCCGGTGCTCAAGGCGATCACGGAACGTTTCATCGAAGAACAGCCTCTTGCCGGATACCGGATCGCGGCGTGCATGCATGTCACCACCGAAACGGCCAACCTGATGTACACCCTGGTCGCAGGCGGCGCCGAGGTCGTCCTGGCCGCGTCGAACCCGTTGTCCACACAGGACGACGTTGCAGCCGCTCTGGTCGACGCCGGTATCCCCACGTACGCGGTCCGTGGCGAATCGGACGAGATGTTCTACAAGCACATCAACGCCATCCTGGACACGCAACCCCACCTGGTGTTCGATGACGGTGCAGACACGACGACCGTCCTCCACAGGGAACGCACAGAGCAGAAGATCCTCGGGGGGATGGAGGAGACGACCACTGGTGTCATCCGCCTCAAAGCCATGGAGGCCGACGGTGTGTTGCGCTATCCGATCGTCGCGGTGAACGACTCGGCCACCAAGCACCTGTTCGACAACAGGCACGGCACGGGACAGTCGAGCCTCGACGGGATCCTGCGGGCATCGAACATCCTCTTTGCGGGCCGCCGTGTCGTCGTTGCAGGTTTCGGTGACTGTGGCTGGGGCATCGCCACACGTGCCAAGGGTCTCGGTTCCGACGTCATCGTGGTCGAGGTCGACCCGGTGCGGGCTGTTGCAGCAGCGATGGAAGGCCATCGGGTCCTGACGGCCGAAGACGCAGCCGCCGTCGGCGATGTGTTCATCACCGCAACCGGGAACATCCACGTCTTCCGGGCAGAGCATTTCGCCAAGATGAAAGACGGCACGATCCTCGCCAACGCAGGGCACTTCGATGTCGAACTCGACCTCGTCGCGCTCGATGAGATGTCCGTGTCGCGCAGGGTGCTTCGCGACAACCTCGAGGAGTACGAACTGCCAGACGGCCGGCGCATCCTCGTCGTGGCTGAGGGAAGGCTCGTGAACCTCGGTGCAGCCGAAGGCCACCCCGC
>CAYUJA010000212.1:0-3039 GCA_964444875.1 uncultured Acidimicrobiaceae bacterium
CGTTCGTCAACGCTCGTTCGATGTCGTGCGGGTAGGCCTTCATCTCGCCTCTCCCTCGCCGATAGACGAGGTACACACGATCAGCACCGAGTCTGGAGGCTTGCGTAACCGCATCGATGGCTGTGTTGCCACCTCCGATCACCGCAATCCGCTGGCCGGTGATATCAGCGGTTCCTGCGCGCACATCTGCGATGAAATCGAGGGCGTCGAGCGAACCATCGAGATCTTCACCCTCGAGTCCGAGCTCGGGGATGGAACCGAGACCGACACCGAGGAACAGTGCCTCGTGGGTATCGAGAAGCCCATCGAGCGAAACGTCGCGACCGACGGCGGTGCCGGTACGGATGTCGACGCCGAATCCCTTGATGAACTCGACCTCTGCCAGCGCAGTACGACGGTCCATCTTGTAGTTCGCCACACCGTAGGTATTGAGGCCGCCAGGTTCGTCGTGGGCGTCGTACACGACAACGTCATGTCCGAGCCGTGCAAGTTCTGCGCCACACGACAGGCCGGCGGGGCCGGCGCCGACGATGCCGACACTGTGCCCCGACGGCTCCGACACCGCAAGTATGGAGATGCCGCCGAACACGACACCCTCTGTTGCGAACGCCTGGAGGCGCCCGATGTCGATCGGGCGTTCGTGGAGGTCGTTGAGGACACAGGCACCTGCACACAGCACTTCGGTCGGGCACACCCGTGCACAGGATGCGCCGAGGATGTTGGATTCCAGGATGGTTCTCGCAGAACCGATCAGGTCACCTGTTCCGATCCGTTTGATGAACCCGGGCACGTCGATGGTCGTCGGGCACGCCCGCGTACACGGCGCATCCCAGCACATCAGGCACCGATGTGCCTCGGCCAGCGCCTCGTCCAGGGTCATGATCGGCGCAGGCGCCAGAGCTGTGTTCATCCCGCTCGCCTCCTCTCTCCGGGACTCTGGCGTCCATCGGCGCCGTATATTGCGCTTCTGGACGCCAGACTCCTGATGGGTCGCTTCTACTCGCCGCCTGCTAGCAGTTCGATGGTCTTGGGCGTCCAACTCTCGCCTGTGACATCGACACCTGCTGCCTTCAGGTTGGCCAGGGCCTCTTCAGCGATATCCGTACGGAACGCTCCGTCGGTCGGGTCCTCTGAGAGGATGCCCTCGGACACGGCGACCTCGGCCGTCTGGTCCCAGAGCGCCTGGTCCATCATCCCAACGCCGTCTGGTGATGGCCAGATCAGGTTGTTGATCTCGTTGAGTTGCCACCGCTGGTGGGACTCACCGAGTGTCGGGCCTGCATCGAGAACGATGTTGGCACACTCGTCGAACGAGTCCCTGCAGAATGCCCAACCACGCAGCGACGCTTCAACGAACGCAACAGCGGTCGCGCGGTAGGCGGCATCTTCGTCCAGCTTGTCCGCGTCTGCCCAGATCGCGTCCTGGAGCATTGCGGTGCCCACATCGTTCCAGTCGATGATCGCAAGGTCTTCTGGCTGGAACAGCTCTCCGGTGTCAGGGTTGACGGTCTCGAGCACCTGTGCGTACTCGTTGTAGATCATCGCCTGCGCGGCATCGATGTCGCCGCTGATCAGCGCGAGCATGTCGAACTGCTGCTGGACGAGGGTCACATCGGTATCAGGGTCGAGTCCGGAAGCCCGCAGGCCTGCGAGCAGTTCGAACTCGTTGCCGAATCCCCAGTTTCCGACGGTCTTGCCTGCAAGGTCTGCAGGCTCGGTGATTCCCTTGTCTGCGAACGAAACCTGAAGCGTCGCGGAACGCTGGAACACCTGGGCGATGTTGGTGATGTTGAGTCCCTCTTCACGAGGTACGAGGCCACGTGGCACCCATGAGATCGCGAAGTCTGCAGCCCCGGAATCCAGGACGGTCGCAGGCACGATGTCAACGCCACCTTCGAGGATCTCGACGTCAAGACCGGCGTCCGCGTAGAAGCCCTGATCGAGTGCAGCGAAGTATCCGGCGAACTGGGCCTGTGTGAACCACTGCAGCTGCAGCTTCACAGGGATGAGTTCCTGCGTTTCGACGTCGCCATCGGGCGCTGTCGTCTCCGTTGCCGCGGCCGTTGTCTCGGTAGTTCCGCTATCACCGCTTGAGCTACATGCCGCTGCGACGAGCGCGAACACGGCCAGCACGATGAGCCATCGTGTCACGCCTCTTCTTTTGATTATTTGCATCGAGTTCTCCGTCTCTTTCTTATCGGTTCTCAGGGTCAGGACCCTGTCGTTTCCGCTGCATGTGCCCATGGCATGGACACACGTTCGAAAACTCCACTCAAAAGATATAGCACAACGCCGAGCACGCTGCCTGCAAGTACGGCGGCCCAGGCTTCGGCGTACCGGGTCAATCCAGCGTTCTGCACGATCAGCGGCCCGAGGGCATCCTGGCGGCCACCGAAGTACTCAGCGACGATCGCGCCTATCACAGACAGCGAGGAGGCGATCTTGAGAGATGTGAAGAAGTACGGCAAAGCGTTCGGGAACCGGACCTTCCGTGTCACCTCCCACGCAGACGCGGCGTAGGACCGCATCAGTTCCAACTCGGCAGGCTGAACCTCGGTGAGGCCCTTCGTCGTGTTGATGAACACGGGGAAGAACACCAGGATCACGACGATCGCCTGGTTCGACACCGGGGACAACAATCCGAACCATGCGTTGAAGATCGGGGCAAGTGCGATGATCGGTATCGCGTTGAGCGAGATCGCCAAAGGCGTCAGCGTTTCGTTCGCGGTGCGGAACCTCGATACGAGAAGTGCCCACAGCACCCCGAGCGCAACCCCGCCGATGAGCCCCGTGATCACGATGTACCCTGTGTTCTTGGTAGCCGCCCAGATCTCAGCAACGTTCTCGAAGAACGCCACCATGATCTCGGTCGGTGGCGGCAGAACGAAACCCTGGGGCTGGATGATCGCCAGAGTCCCTTCCCACAACACGAGGAACCCGATGCCGATGACCACGGCCGGCCCCATGGCACGTCGCAGACGCGCCATCACTCCGGCACTCCATGGTCGAACCTCAGGGCCTCACGCACGTCGGTGACCT
>CAYUJA010000213.1:0-3031 GCA_964444875.1 uncultured Acidimicrobiaceae bacterium
CGAACGAGTACCACCCCGCAAGAGCCACCAGCCGACCAACCGTAAGCGTCGCCACGCCGGCCCACACACCAACGAGCGTGTCCCCGAACGCGACGAGGACGACGAGGCTCACCACGGCAGCGGCGAACATCGAGACCGCGAGGAACACGAACGCGCTCGCTCCGACCCCGATCCCATCCCACACGTACACCAGCGCGGTGATCGGCTGCAGGACGACCACGAACATGTAGATCGACGAGAGGCCGTCGAGAACAGCCGGGTCAGAGGTGAATATCGACCCGACGAGCGGGGCGCTCACGAGCAGGAGGGCCGAGAGGCCGATGCCTGCCATGAACCCGAGGGCGAGCAGTCTGTTGCCGACCGCCCTGGCTGCCTGCCTGTCACCCGCTCCCAGATCTGTCCCGATCATCGCCATCGCCGCAACGGCGAACGAGTCGAGGACGAACGACAGGAACAGCCACACCTGCATGGCGATCTGATGGGCCGCTACCGCCTCGGTGCTGATACGCGACGCCACCACCGTCGTCGCCGAGATGGCGAACAGCAGGGCCGCGCTGCGGATCATCATGGGCCACCCCGCGCCGATGATCGTGCCGATGGGCAACCATCCGACGCCCCGCACGCTCCTGTGTGTGCCGAGGCGCCGCCTGTGTGTCCCGAAGATGAGCACGAGGAACCATGCCGCTGCGAACACCTGAGCTATGACGGTGGCCCAGGCCGCACCCTCGACGCCGAGATCCAGCGTGAAGATCATGAAGGGATCGAGGACCAGGTTGATCAGGTTCATCCCGATCGCGACGTACAGCGGCGTCCTGGTGTCGGAGTGGCCCCGGTAAATGCCGTGCCCTGCCATGACGACGAGCACCGCAGGCAGCGCAAGGAACCTGATCCGCAGATACGCAGTGGCGTCGTGCAGCACAGACGCATCACCGCCGAAGATCCTGGTCAACGGCTCTGCGAGGACTATCGCAACGATGCTCACGACGATGCCGATCCCTGCCGTCGCCACGATCGATCCCACAGCGATCGACCCGGCCCCGGGTATGTCTCGTTTCCCCACCTGGCCGGCAACCAGCGGCGTGACCGCGGCAGGCACGAAGTTGAAGATGCTGAAGATGGCTATGAACACGGCGGACGCGATCGCGAGTGACGCCAGCGGCGCCGTTCCCAGACGTCCCACCCATGCCGTGTCGACGATCGACACGAACGGGTCGATCGCCAGAGTTCCGAGCGCAGGGACGGCCAGTGCAGCGATCGCACGGTCTCGCGGGTTGCGTCGAAATGCGGCGAGCATCAGCGCGAGATCACCTGGGCGTCTTGTCCTCGTAGACGCAGCGATCTGCAAGAGGGCATTCCCAGCATCTCGGGTTCTTCGCGTCGCACACGTCTCTACCGAACTGGACGAGCCTCATCGATATACCCGCCCAGTCCTTCTCCGGGTACAGCGCCTTGAGTTCGAACTCGATCTTCGTCGGGTCGCTCGCGTGGGTGATGCCGAGCCTGTTCGATACTCGCTTGACATGGGTGTCGACCGCGATCGCAGGGTCACCCCATGCCTCCGCGAGGACCACCGAGGCGGTCTTGCGGCCGACGCCGCGAAGCTTGATCAGTTCGTCGAGATCCCGCGGCACCTCGCCGTCGTACATCTCGACGAGGCCCGCAGCGACCGAGATGATGCTCTTGGTCTTCTGCCTGTAGAACCCGGTGGAGAAGATGATCTTCTCCACGTCCTCAGGATTCGCCTCCGCGAGCGCCCGGGGTGTCGGGTAGGCCGCAAAGAGGTTGGGCGCCACGGCGTTCACGTTGACGTCCGTCGTCTGGGCAGACAGGACCGTGGACACGAGCAGTTGCCATGCATCCTGATAGTCGAGCGCCGTGTGGATCTCGGGATACCGCTTCTTGAGGCGGTTGAGGATGACCCTGGCGTTGCGTTTCTCTTCTGTGGTCGGCTCGGGCCGGCCGCTGCGTGATTTCGGTGGCATCGGGCGCGATGGTACTTGGTACTGGGGAACTTGGTACTTGGTACTTGGTACTTGGAAGCTGGCTGTTGGCTGTCGGCTGTAGATCGGAAATCGTCCCTCCGGCTGAAAGCTGACGGCCGTCGGCTGTAGACTGATTCCATGGCTCGCATCCCTCTCTCTGATGAACGTATCAACCGCCTTCGCTCCGCATACGACAGATGTTTCGGGTGCGGCGCACGGAACCCGATCGGGTTACACCTCGGCCGGTTCACCGAGACCGATACAGGCGTCGAGGCGCCGTTCACACCGAGCAGCGACTTCAGTGGCTTTCACGGCGTCGTCCACGGTGGGGTGATAGCAACAGCGCTCGACGAGATCTCGGCGTGGTCGGCGGTCGTGGCAGAGGGCGTGTTCATCTTCACGGCCAAGCTCGAGATCCGCTACAGGGCAGAAGCGAAGGTCGGCGACACGTTCGTGCTTTCGGGTTCTGTGACGCAGAGGCGGGGTAAGAGGCTGCTCATCGACGCCGTGATGCGCTCTGGCGAAACCGTCACCGCACAGTCATCCGGACTGTTCGTGGTCGCGGACACGGTCGACAACCTGCTCGATCGTTGAGACCGATCTACGGCCAGATGATCACCACAGCCAAGCCGATGGCGATGTAGACCAGGCCTCCGATGACCTGCCAGAACGCTCTGGGATTCGCCTCGGGGCGAAGGCCTCTCGCGAGGCGTTGACTCGCATCCACCCGCTTGCGGTTCTGGCCGGGGCTCTCGAGGCCAGGCTCGGAATCATCGAGGCGTCGACCGCCGAACATCGAGCCGACCGCGCCGATGCCGAGGTTCGCATATCCCCCACCGCTCGCTCCGCCGGCGAGCAGCAGCACGACACCGTAGAGGATCGTCGTGTACCCGATCGTCGACGAGATCTTGATGTCCGATATCAGCCAGATGACGATGCCGACCCCCGACGCCGCAGCCAACCCGATCCCGAAGGTTGCGAGGTAGTCTGGCAACCGGTCGCGCAACGACAACGGCGCTTCTTCGATGCCTGGGTCGAACGAGTCCATG
>CAYUJA010000214.1:0-3018 GCA_964444875.1 uncultured Acidimicrobiaceae bacterium
CGGTCGGCTCCGGGTGCCAGGGTGATCCGCCGCGGCTGGTCGAAGCGCTTCGGTACGAGAGCCAGATCACTCGTACCTCGCCCGATTCGTCGCGCCGTCAGGACCATGCCTCTCCTCTCCAAGCTGTTCGTCACCGCCGACCAGATCCCCACACTCCCTGGACCAGGACCAGGCGAGCTCAGAGCCGTTGTCTACCTGCCGACCTGGGCGACATGGGACGAGATGCGTCAGCGTCCTCAGTACCTCATGAAGGCGTTCGCCGCCGCCGGACACCCCTCCTACTTCGTAGATCCGCGAGAACCGTCGGCTCGCGACGTCGACGGTGTTCGTGTTGTGCCTTCACTGGGTGACGTTCCGCGCAGTGGCGTGATTCTGCTGGTTCACTTCGCCCCATTGAGGGAATTGTTCGACCTGTTCGACGATCCGGTGGTCGTCTACGACATTCACGACGACCTGACCATCTACCACCCGGACGAGACGGACCTTCCGATTGAGAGACGTGTCGCAGCGCACCACGGGCCGGTGGTCGCGATGGCGGACGTCACGATTGTGTCTCTCGACGTGCTTGGTGAGCGGCACCGAAGCGAGGCGCCGGACCTGATCGTGGTGGAGAACGGAGTGGACTCGGCCTCGTTCCGAGCGCCGACTACTGCGCCCCACGACATGCCCGGCACCGGTGGGCCGATCATCGGTTACCACGGTGCGCTGTCGTACTGGTTCGACTTCGCCCTCATCGATGCGGTGGCGCGAAGGCGCCCCGACTGGGTTTTTGTGCTCGTCGGGCCGGTACTACCCGCCGGCGAAGACGGAGCGCAAGGCATCGCGACGCTTCCCAATGTGCATCTGTTGGGCGAGAAGCCGAGTGATGAGATCGCTGCCTATGTCCAGCGGTTCGATGTTGGGTTGATCCCGTTTCGAATCGACACGATGACGGTGGCTGTTAGCCCCCTGAAGATGTACGAATACCTCGCGGTGCCTGTGCCGGTTGTTGCGACACCTCTTCCGGCAGCGGTACAGACCCAGATCGTTCGTACGGCACAGGACTCGGAAGACTTCGTTGCAGCGCTTGAGGCAGCCCTCGGCGAACGAGGCATGTCGAGCTTCCAGGACGCAGCTGCCGCCGAAGTTGACCGAGCGGAATGGTCATCGCGGATCGGCCCTCTGCTCGACCGACTCGGCGAACTCGATCGCCGGAGGGTGCCGCAGTGACCGGGTCGGCCATTGTCTTCGTTACGACGGAGTTCGAGCCGCTCGCGCCGGGAGGAGCCGGAACACTGGTTGCCGGCGTTGCCACGAGACTTGCCGATCAGGGTAGGGAGGTCGTTGTTCTGCTCATCGGGTCAGACTCGGGCATGTCCGACCATGGCGGCGTGTTCGTCGTTGGTGTGACCGCCGATGGCGGGTTCCCCGAACGCAGTAGGGCGGCAGCGGCAGCGCTTGGGGAGATGAGTTCGCAGCGGACGATCGCACGAGTTGAGTTCCAGGATTTCGAGGGACTCGCCTTCGCTGCACTGAGCCAACGCTCCGCGTTCGGCCTGTCGAACGTACCTATCGCCGTTCGCTTCCACGGCCCGACGCACCTGCTCCTTGAAGGAGCCGGAATCGAGGCGAGCGTCGACTTCGTTCATGCCCGCGTGATGGAGGAGGAGAGTTTCCGGATGGGTGACGCCGTACTCGTCCCCTCAACTCCGATCGGCGAACTTGTCGTCGACCGCTATGGCGTGGAGTCCCGTCGCGTCGTGATCGCACCCCCCATCGTGCCCGATGTCACGCCGATCCAGTATCGACCGAAGCTGCAACCCGAGATCGTGTCCTACGGTCGGCTTGCGGAGGCCAAGGGCTCAGGGGAACTTCTGACCGCCTGTCTTCCGCTCTTGAGGGAGGATGGTGATCTGCATCTTCGGTATGTAGGTCGTGACGGTTGGAGTATCACTGAGAACCGGTCGATGCAAGCGTGCCTTGTTGATCGGATTCCGACGGAATTGAGGTCGCGTGTCGTCTTCGAGCCGTCCCCCGGCATCGACGAACTGTCTGATGCCCTTTCCGGCGCGTGGCTTGCAGTCGTACCGAGCAGGTTCGAGAGCTTCTGCATTGCTGCTCACGAGGTTCGAACGGTGGGACTTCCGACCGTGGTTCCTGACCTTCCGGCGTTCCGCCCCTTCTTCGATGAGGCTACAGGCGGTGTTCGATACGACGGCACCGCGTCCGACCTCACGAAGACGCTGCGAGCGCTCCTGGCCGATCCAGCCCGGCTGGCGCGGCTTGCAGAGGCACCACCCCCAGTCGTTGATGATCCGCTTCGACCCTACGACGGGCCTCCTCCGTCCACGAGACCCGATGCCGCTCAATCTGCGCTCGCAACCGCGGCATTACATCACCTCGATGCCGCGACAGCGGTCGAAGTGCCGGTGTTGGGGGTTACGCGACGGTTTGCAGCCGCTGCACTTCGGCACCTTCCCGATTCTGTGGCTCGCATCGCCGTCCGTGTCCTTCCGCAGTCGATGAAGGACCGGTTCCGCTCGGTCGCAGATTGGCGGGTTGAGGCCGAGCGCCGGATCGAGGTTGAGCGCAGAACGGCTATCGGTCAACGGATCGAAGCGGGGGAGTTCCCGGATCTCACAAGACCCGACACGACGATTGTCATCCCCTGCTTCAACCAGGGCGAGTACCTGGATGAGGCGATCATGTCCGTCTTCGAACAAACCGACACGTCCTTCGAGATCGTCGTCGTTGACGATGGATCCACCGATCCGGTCACGTTGGAGGTTGTGGACACCCTCGATTGGCCACGAACCCGTGTTATCCGCCAGGAGAACCGTGGTCTGCCTGCCGCCCGGAATGTGGGGATCGCGGCTGCGCGGGGCCGCTTTGTCGTACCGCTCGACGCGGACGACGCGTTGGAGCCTCGATATCTTGCAGTTCTCAGGGACGCCCTCGTTGCGGAACCACACGCTGCGTACGCACACTGCAACGGACGCTACTTCGGCGACATGGAGGCATACTGGATCACGAGGCCGT
>CAYUJA010000215.1:0-2968 GCA_964444875.1 uncultured Acidimicrobiaceae bacterium
CCGTATCGATGGGCGAGAGGTGTCGGTGTTCATCCTCGACACCTGAGCCATTTCCAGCCAGGCGGACTCGCCGAACGAGCCTCCTAACCTTGAGGGCATTGAGCGAGCAGCCGCCGTGGCTGCCGGCGTACCGCACAGCAAGGAGTCTCGATGTTCCTCCTCAACCCCCACGACAGGCACCGCCCGTATCCCGATGCGCGATCCGACGAGGTGATGCGAAAGACCATCGAGTTCTTCGAATCCAAGGGCCTGGCGAAGATCAAAGAGGACGACCATGGCGCCGTGTGGTACCAGGACTTCATCGATTTCCTCGGCGAGGAACGCATCTTCGCAACCATGTGCACCCCGGCGAACTACGGCGGAGACGACACGCGCTGGGACACGTGGCGCAACTGCGAGTTCGCAGAGATACTCGGGTTCTATGGCCTGCCGTACTGGTACGTGTGGCAGGTGTCCGTGCTCGGTCTCGGACCCATCTGGATGACGGACAACGAAGCTCTCAAGGAGAAGGCAGCGGCGCTACTCGACGGCGGGGCGATCTTCGCTTTCGGCCTGTCTGAGAGAGAACACGGTGCAGACCTCTACTCGACCGATATGACGCTCACACCCACAGGTGATGGCACCTATGTCGCGAACGGGCGCAAGTACTACATCGGGAACGGGAACCAGGCCGCCATGGTGTCCACGTTCGGCAAGGTGTCCGACACCGGCGAGTTCGTGTTCTTCGCCGTCGATTCCCGGGCCCCGCAGTACCGGCTCATCAAGAACGTCGTCCACTCCCAGAGTTACGTGTCCGAGTACGAACTCGTCGACTACCCGATCACCGACACAGACATCCTCTCACGGGGTGAACAAGCGTGGAACGCTGCGCTCAACACGGTCAACATCGGAAAGTACAACCTGGGGTGGGCCTCCATCGGGATGTGCACCCACGCCATGTACGAAGCGGTCCACCACGCGGCACATCGGCACCTCTACGGGATGACGGTCACCGACTTCCCCCACGTGCAGCGCCTGTTCACCGACGCCTACGCGCGCCTCGTTGCGATGAAGCTGGTGGCGCTGCGCGCGGCGGACTACATGCGGTCCGGAACCCTGGAGGATCGCCGCTACCTGCTGTACAACCCGGTGGTCAAGATGAAGGTGACGACCCAGGGCGAAGATGTGATCAACCACCTGTGGGACGTCATCGCTGCCAAGGGATTCGAGAAGGACGGCTACTTCGAGATGGCCGCGCGCGACATCCGTGCGTTGCCGAAACTCGAAGGCACCGTCCATGTGAACATCGCCCTCATCGTCAAGTTCATGAGGAACTACTTCATGCCGACGGAAGGGATGCCCATGGTCAGGCGGCGCGACGACGCGGCCAACGACGACTTCCTGTTCGACCAGGGGCCGACGAAGGGTCTCGGGAACATCGCGTTCCACGACTATGCCCCGGCCTTTGCGAAGTTCGATCTTCCGAATGTGAACCTGTTCGTCGAGCAGATCGACGTGTTCAAGATGATGCTCGCAACCCAGCCACCCACCGAGGCACAGGTCAAGGACACGGACTGGTTGCTCGCCGCCGGGGAGATCTTCACGCTTGTCGTCTATGCCCAGTTGATGCTCGAGAACGCCGCGATCTACGGAACCGACCCGGAACTCATCGACGAGATCTTCGACGTACTCGTACGCGACATGTCGTCGTTCGCCGTCGACCTTCACGCCAAAGCCGCGACGACCCCCGACCAGGGTGACCTGTGCATGGCCATGATCCGCAAGCCGGCGTCGGACACCGAGAGGTACCAGCGGGTCTGGACCGAGCACGTCTACGCCCTGCGCGATGCCTACACCATGACCCCCTGAGTCACCGTGTCTTGCGTCCCACACAGCGCGATATATCTCTCTGGTGGACGCCAGAATGGGTGTCGGATGGTCGGGTAGCATCTGGCCTGTGGATGTACCGACCGACGACCCGATCTTCAGCGCGCTCGTAGCCCTGGCACCTGTGATCGCTGGCGCCACCGAACTCTCGGTGTCGATGTTGCCTGGCGGACTGTCGAACACGAACTACCTCGTCGAGGCCGATGGGGAACGCTTCGTGGTGCGCATCGGGTGCGAGAATGCAGCGGCGCTCGGCATCGACAGGACGAGAGAGGAGCAGGCGGCGAGACTCGCCCATGCTGCAGGGTTCGCTCCCGAGGTCGTCGTCTTCACCCAGCCTGAAGGCCACTCCGTGGTCCGGTTCCTCCCGGACGCCCGTCCACCATCGATCGCGGAGTTCGTCGAACCCGACATGATCGCACGGGTCGCACAGCGTCTGAGAGACGTGCACGCGCTACCCCGTATCGAGGGGCGATTCGACCCGTTCGTGGTGATCGACCGCTGGTCGGAGATCCTCGATCGGAGGGCGACACCGCGGCCCGAACGTCTTGGTGCGTTGCTGGAACTCGTCGACGTTGCCCGGCGTGAACGGCCGGCAGTGAGCGACACCGGGGCGGTGCTCTGCCACAACGACCCGTACCACCTCAACTTCCTCGACGACGGGGACCTGTGGTTGATCGACTGGGAGTACGCGGGCATGGGCGACCCGATGTACGACCTCGCCGGAGTCGGCCTCAACCTCGATACCGGCGGAAAGGCTGTGCTGCTCGATGCCTACTACGGCGAAGCAACAGCGCGGTTGCACCGTGATCTCGACCTGCTCATCCCCGTGTTCCTGTGCTGGAACACCATGTGGTGCCTCGTCCAGGTCGAAGGCGCCGCCGTCGAGTTCGATTTCTACCAGATGGCCGAGGATTACCTCGACATGGTGTAGGGGCTCGGCCCTGGGGGGCCTCGCGGACTGCTCGCTGCGCTCGCTGACGGAAGAGTGTTCTGTGTTCTGTGTTCTGTGTTCTGTGCTCTTGTCCCCTGATAGCTGGTGGCTGTCGTGTGTTCGTTATCGTCGCGGTACCAGAGAGAAAGGTCGAGGGTTGTCTGTCCC
>CAYUJA010000216.1:0-2962 GCA_964444875.1 uncultured Acidimicrobiaceae bacterium
GGAGCGCTGGTACATCGTCTCCATCGCACCGAGCACCCCACCACGGTCGGTCAGCCTGTCGAACTCTGCAAGCACGGCCTCCTCGACCAGGTCGGTGAGTTCAGCGATGATCGTTGAACCCTGGAGCGGGTTCTCGTTGCGAGCGAGGCCGAGCTCCTTGTTGATGATCAGCTGGATCGCCAGTGCCCTACGAACCGACTCCTCCGTCGGCGTCGTTATCGCCTCGTCGTAGGCGTTGGTGTGCAGGGAGTTGCAGTTGTCGTAGACCCCGTAGAGCGCCTGGAGCGTCGTGCGGATGTCGTTGAACTCGATCTCCTGGGCATGCAGCGAGCGGCCGGATGTCTGGATGTGATACTTGAGCTTCTGGGACCGTTCGTCCGCCCCGTACAGGCCGCGCATCGCCTTGGCCCAGATGCGCCTGGCCACGCGCCCGATGACGGCGTACTCGGGATCGAGGCCGTTGGAGAAGAAGAAACTCAGGTTCCCAGAGAACTCGTCGATGCCCATCCCTCTGGAGAGGAA
Organism: uncultured Acidimicrobiaceae bacterium; assembly: GCA_964444875.1. Classification (GTDB taxonomy): domain Bacteria; phylum Actinomycetota; class Acidimicrobiia; order Spongiisociales; family UBA5794; genus JAMBLL01. The sequence goes on from CAYUJA010000216.1 coordinate 523, forward strand.
GTACTCGACGAACGTGAATCCGTTCGCCAGTGTGAAGGCGAGTTGTGTGATCGGGTTGGCCCCGGCCTCAGCCATGTGGTAGCCCGAGATCGAGACCGAATAGAAGTTCTGGACGTCGTTGTCCACGAAATACTGCTGGATGTCTCCCTGCATCGACAGGGCGAACTCGGTGGAGAAGATGCAGGTGTTCTGTGCCTGGTCCTCTTTCAGGATGTCCGCCTGGATCGTGCCCCTGACGGTGGTGAGCGTCGTGACCTTGATCTCGTCGTACACGTCTCTTGGAAGGACGTCTGCCCCGGACACGCCGAGCAGCATGAGGCCGGACCCGTCGTGGCCCGGAGGGAGTGGACCGCGGTACTGCGGCCTCGGAGTATCAGAGGATTCGTAGATCTCCGCGATCTTCTCCTCGACGGCCGCGGTGAGATCGTTCTCGTCGATGTACTTCTCACAGGCCTGGTCGACGGCGGTGTTCAAGAAGAAGGCGAGCATCATCGGCGCCGGCCCGTTGATCGTCATCGAAACCGATGTTGCAGGGTCGAGGAGGTCGAACCCGGAGTAGAGCTTCTTGGCATCGTCCAGCGTCGAGATCGACACGCCTGAGTTCCCGACCTTGCCGAAGATGTCTGGCCTGGGGTCGGGGTCGTGCCCGTAGAGGGTCACCGAATCGAAGGCTGTCGACAGCCGCGTGAACGGCATGCCTGAGGCGAGATAGTGGAAACGGCGGTTCGTCTGTTCAGGCCCCCCTTCGCCTGCGAACATCCGCGTCGGATCCTCCACCTGGCGTTTGAACGGGAACACCCCTGCCGTGAACGGGAAACGGCCGGGAAGGTTCTCGGTTCGAGCCCATCGGACACGGTCTGCCCACCCCGCTATCTCGGGATAGACGACCCTCGGGAACCGCGTCCCCGAGAGCGTCTCGATGGTGTTGTCGACCGTGATCGTCGTGCCGCGCACGTCGTAGCTCACGCTCTCGCCCCCGTATCGCTGTGCGTCGGCCTCCCATCCATCGAGCAGTGCGGCCACGGAGTCATCGAGGCGCTCACGGGCGGCATCTATCTTCGTTTCGAGACCGGCGTCTGGGGCGATCTCCGCGGCACGTTCGAGCGCCTGGAGGTCGCCGGCTTCGCCTGCGAAGTCTCTCGTCTGCACGTCATAGCCCTTGATCGTCTCGGAGATCTCGCTGAGATATCGCACCCTGTTGCGGGGAATCACCGGTTCGACGGCGCTTCGCCCACCCCTGTGCGGCACGGGTGAGAACGCGTCGGGAACCTTTGTTTCTATGGCGTCCATGATCAGTTCGTAGAGATGCTGCGTGCCTGCGTCGTTGAAGCTCGAAGCGATCGTTCCGACGACCGGCAAGTCCTCGTCGGCGATATCGAACTGGACGTGGTTCCTTCGCACCTGTTTGCGGACGTCCCTGAGCGCATCATCTGCACCCCTGCGATCGGACTTGTTGATCGAGATCACATCGGCGAAATCCAGCATGTCGATCTTTTCGAGTTGCGTTGCAGCCCCGAACTCGGGTGTCATCACGTACACGGAAACGTCCGAAGCGTCGACGATCTGGGTATCGGACTGCCCGATCCCCGAGGTCTCTAGGAAGACGAGGTCGAACCCCGCTGCCTTGACGACGTCGACCGCATCACTGACGAACGGCGACATCGACAGGTTGGCTTGGCGCGTTGCGAGGGACCGCATGAACACGGCATCCCCTCGAACAGAGTTCATCCGTATGCGATCACCGAGCAGCGCTCCCCCACTGCGCCTGCGCGTCGGGTCGACCGAGATCACAGCGATCGTCCGGCCAGGCTGATCACGCAGGAACCGTCGGACCAGTTCGTCGAGGATCGAGGATTTCCCCGAGCCGCCGGTGCCCGTGAAACCAACCACCGGGGTCTTCGACTGTGCCGCATGTTGCCTGAGGGTGGTCAGCAACGCAGATGCCTCGCCTCTCTCGGCGAGCGTGATAGCCCTGGCGATGGCAGCGTGATCAGCTTTGAGTACTCGGTCCACCATGTCGGCGCCAAGCGGAGGCTGGGGATGGGCCGCACCGGCCATGAGGTCGTCGATCATCCCCTGGAGGCCGAGTTCCCGCCCGTCATCTGGCGAGTAGATACGTGCCGTGCCCTCCGCAAGCAGTTCAGCGGTCTCCGTGGGGAGGATCGTCCCTCCGCCACCACCGAAGATCGCGATATCGCTCCCGCCGGCATCGTCGAGGAGTTCCCTCAGATACCGGAAGAACTCCATGTGGCCACCCTGGTACGACGTAACCGCGACGGCGTGGGCGTCTTCCTCGATCGCGGCCTCCGCGATGTCCGCTGCAGAGCGATCGTGCCCGAGATGGATCACCTCTGCGCCAGAGGCCTGAAGGATCCTGCGCATGATGTTGATCGCGGCGTCGTGCCCATCGAACAGCGACGTGGCGGTCACGATGCGGATA
>CAYUJA010000217.1:0-2958 GCA_964444875.1 uncultured Acidimicrobiaceae bacterium
TGGAGCGAAGATGGCCCGCAAACTCGTGGCAGAATTCCTGGGTACGGCGATGCTGCTGTTCGTGGTGGTCGGTACCGGCATCATGGTGGCGCCTATCTCGGATGATTATCTCGCCGAAGAGGTCACGTCGGTCGGGTCGGCGTTGCAACTGTTCATCGTCGGCGTATCGGTCGCCGTCGGACTGGCGGTCATCATCGTCATCTTCGTGACCGTGTCGGGTGCGCACTACAACCCGGTGGTGACCATGGTGAACATGATCGACAAGTCGATGGATATCGGCACCGGTTTCGCCTACATCGTCACCCAGTTTGCCGGTGCGACGTTCGGGGTCATCATGGGGAACTTGATCTTCGGTGTAGACGCGGTCTCGATATCCCAGACGGACAGAACAGGCCCGGTACTTCGATTCTCTGAGGTCGTCGCGACTGCTCTGCTCATCCTGGTGATCCTCGCCCTGGTGCGTACGAACCGGGGCCAGCACATCCCATGGGCCGTTGGGGGGATCGTGCTGGTCATCGTGCTCGCGACATCCTCCACCGGATTCGCCAACCCGGCCCTCACGTTCTCCAGGATGTTCACCGACACGTACACGGGGATCGCTCCGCAGTCGGTCGGAGCGTTCATCGGAGCCCAGATCGTTGGTGCGCTGATCGCCTACGGCATTGCTGTGTGGCTGTTCCCCGTCAACAAGAACGAAACAGCCTGAGAAGCGGTATTCGCTCCTCAGGCCGTTCCATGATGAATCGCTGGTGTGTCTACTCGATGATGATGGCGGTCCCGTAGGCGACGATCTCAGCCATGCCCTGTTGTTCGCCCATGTCGGTGGAATCGAACCGAAGGCCGACAACAGCGTTGCCCCCGAGTTCCTGGGCATGAGCGACCATGCGTTCGACAGCGACGCGGCGGGCTGCTTCGAGGGTGTCCGTGAACTCCTTGACCTCACCGTGCTTGAAGGCCTTGAACCCACCCGTGAAACCTTTGCTGAAACCCATGGACCGGGCGATCAGTCCGAAACATGCACCGACATGGCGCTCCGTCGTGGCGCCGGCGATGTGGCCAGTTGTTGAAATCGGGATGTCGAGCGGATGGTTCAGTTCGGTCATGGCGACTCCTCCTGGTTGTCGGGTGCCGGGTACCGTGGCGGTCCCTTCCCGGGTCAGTATATCGGATGTCAGCCGAACGAATCCGATGTCTCGAACCCATATCCTTCAGGCTGTCGGCCGTCTACGCCTTGAACCGACGGAGCCTCACCGAGTTCGTCACGACGGACACGGACGAGAACGCCATCGCTGCGGCTGCGATCATCGGGTTCAGGAACCCGAGTGCAGCAAGAGGGATGGCCGCGGTGTTGTAGGCGAACGCCCAGAAGAGGTTCTGCTTGATCGTGGTGAACGTTTTTCGAGCGAGCTTTATGGCCGTTACGGATGTGACAGGGTCACTCGACATCAGTACCACGTCGCCCGCTTCGATGGCCACGTCGGTGCCAGAACCCACGGCCATGCCGAGGTCTGCCACCGTCAATGCTGGCGCATCGTTGATGCCGTCGCCGACGAACGCCACTACATGGCCTTCGGCCTGCATCCTGGCCACAGCATCGGACTTCTCACCGGGCATCACCTCTGCGACGACCTCATCGATGCCGATCATCGCGGCGATCGCCTCTGCGGTCTGGAGTGAGTCGCCGGTGAGCATCACCGTCGAGACGTTCTCCTTGTGGAGCGCCTTGATCGCATCAGCAGATGTCTCGCGTACGGTATCGGCGACGCTCACGACTCCCTGGACCCGGTCGTCCCAACCGACGAGGAAGGTCGTGTTGCCCTTGACGGCGATGTCGTCGAAACGCTTCTGCCACGCATCGACTTCTGAGAATCCAGAACCGGTGAACAATGCCGGTTTCCCGACGACCACCGTCTTGCCAGAAACCATGCCGCGGGCGCCCATGCCTTGCACGGACTCGAAGTCCACGACGGGCTCGAGTTCGATGTCCTCTTCCTCTGCGCCGAGAGCAACAGCCTTGCCGATGGGGTGTTCCGAGCCTGACTCCAGGGAACCGGCGAGCTTGAGGAACTCGCGGCGGTCGCCTTCGGTGAGGACATCGACGAGCGTCATTGCTCCACGAGTGAGCGTGCCCGTCTTGTCGAAGACGACGGTGTCGACTCCCTTCGCCCTCTCGAACACCTGAGCGTTCTTGAACAGCACACCCATCTCGGCTCCACGGCCAGAACCGACCATGATCGCTGTGGGAGTTGCGAGACCGAGCGCACACGGGCACGCGATGATCAGCACAGCAACGGCGCTGCTCATCGATCGAGAGATGTCGCCTGTGACCAGCATCCAGATGACGAAGACCACGATCGCGACGGTGATCACGATCGGCACGAAGACGCCAGAGATACGGTCCGCGAGCTTCTGGACGGGTGCCTTGGTCGCCTGTGCATCCGCGACGAGTTTCATGATCTGGCTCAGTGCCGTGTTGGGGCCGACCTCTGTCACCTCGACCTCGAGCCTGCCCTGCTGGTTGACCGTTGCGCCGAAGACGTTCGCGCCCGGCTCCTTGGTCACAGACACACTCTCGCCGGTGAGCATGGATTCATCCACACCCGAGCGGCCGGCAACGACCACGCCGTCTGCGGGCACCTTCTCACCTGGAAGGACAACGACGATCTCGCCTGGTGCGAGTTCGATGGGGTCGACGAGGACCTCCTCGCCGTCTCGGATGACTCGAGCCTGTTTGGCGCCGAGTTCTGCGAGTTTCGCGATCGCGTTGGAAGCCTGTCCCTTGGCCCTCGCTTCGAAGTACCTCCCGAGAAGGATCAACGTGATGATGACTGCGGCAGTCTCGAAGAACAGATCGCCTTCAGCGCCGACCGTCGTGAACGTATCTGACAACAGCACGTAGGTCGAGAACAGCCACGCGGCGAGCGTACCGGTACTGATGAGGGTGTCCATGGCAGGCGA
>CAYUJA010000218.1:0-2940 GCA_964444875.1 uncultured Acidimicrobiaceae bacterium
GAACTGAAAACTGTGAACTGAAAACTGTGAACTGAAAACTGTGAACTGAAAACTGAACTTTCCGGTACCAAGGCCGCCGTGTCGGTAATCTCCCAGTGTGACCGCCATCGCACCTCCTGAAATCGATGAACAGGCCGCGACTGAGGTCGCGCCGGACGAACCGCGACGTGGGCGCTCCGGCGTGTCGAAATGGTTCGTTGTCGGGGCGATCGCTGCTCCGACGCTGCTGATCTTTCTCACGATGTCCGGGTTGCTCGGGCCGTTGTTGCGCGACGGCCAGCCGCTGTGGCGTCTGCCATATCTCTTCCTAGCGAACACACCCACGGGTGGGGACATGGGTGCACACGTGCTGCTTCCCAAGGTGCTGATGGAGAGCGTCCTGCCGTCGGGGAGCCTGCTCGGTTGGAGCATGGATTGGTACGCAGGGTTCCCTGTGATGTACTTCTACTTCCCGCTTCCTGCGCTGGCGACGGTCCTGCTCGACCTGGTGCTGCCGTACGGCGTTGCGTTCAAACTGGTCACGGTCGTCGGTCTCGTTGCTCTGCCTACGGCATCGTATTTCTTCGTCAAACACATCGGGTTCCCGAGGTTCGTCGCTGCAGTGGCCGGCGTTGCGGGTTCGCTGTTCGTCTTCATGGAGTCCTACTCCATCTTCGGTGCGAACATCAAGTCGACGCTCGCGGGCGAGTTCTCGTTCTCGTGGTCGTTCGCGTTGTCGATCCTCTATGTCGGGTTGGTGGTGCGGAACTATCGCAACGACAAGGCGTTCGACGTTTGGGCGGGCATCGTCCTTGGTCTGACCGTCATGGCGCACATCATCACGACGATCGTGGTTGTGATGGCGACGTTGCCTCTGGTACTCATCCCGATCGTTGCTGCGTTCCGTGGCAAGGAGCGATTCCATCTTTCGCTGCGGCGTTCGAGCGGTGTCGTGTCGAGTTATGTGATCGGTTTCGGGATCTCGGCGTTCTGGTCGGTCGCCCTCGGTGTCAACGTCCTCCAGGGAATGACCTCGGACATGGGGTGGTCGCCCGTGACGACGATCGTCGGGAACTACCAGAATCCTGGATCTCCCATACCAGGCGAATTCGTGCCGGTGCTCGCCCTCGGGATCATTGGCATGGTCTGGACCCTCGTGCGCAAAGACCACGTCGGCATCGCTATCTGGATGACGCTGTTCCCGCTTGCGGGTTACTTCCTCATCGCCTATCTGAACTTCACGGTGCTCTACAACGCCAGGCTTCTCCCGTACTGGTTCTTCGGCATGTACATCTTTGCGGGCATCGCTGTCGCCCTTGCCGCAGCCGCAGTCGCACGGAGATTCGTCAGTGTGAAGAAGGCGACCGTTGTAGCAGGCGCGATCGCGATCACCCTGATGGTCGGAGCCACCGCACTGTCGATGCACGACCTCCCCGGTTGGGTCAAGTGGAACTTCGAGGGGTACGAGGGCAAGCAGGTGTGGAACGAATACGAGAACCTGATGGCAACGGTCGACGAACTGCCAGACGGCCGCATCATGTGGGAAGCGAACTCCGACATGAACAAGTACGGCACACCCATGGCCCTCATGTTGTTCCCGTTCTGGTCCGAAGGCCACCCTTCGATGGAAGGGCTGTTCTTCGAGAGTTCGCTCACCACGCCGTTCCACTTCCTCAATGCCTCAGAGGTGAGCGAGAAGCCATCGAACCCGGTACGAGGCCTCGACTACAGAGGCATGAACTTCGACCGTGGCGTGAAGCACCTCGCGGTGTACGACGTCGCCTATTACGTGTCGTATACAGAGGAAGCGACAGCGGCCGCGAAAGACTACGGACTCGAGGTGCTCGCCGAGCCTTCGCCGTGGACGATCTTCGCCCTCCCCCCTGCCGACCGTGTCGATGTGGCCACGTTCGAACCGGTCGTGTGGGCAGGGGAAGCGGACTTCGTTGATGCGGCACTCGAGTGGTACGACGACGTCGACAATCTCGATGTCTGGTTGGTCGAAGACGGCCCGCCGGAGTGGAGGAGGGTCACGTCGGTCGGCCAGCGCCTCGGGGAACTCAGGCCGTATCCCCAGACCGGTACCGCGCAGATCACACAGTTCGAGGACGAGGAAGTCACGTTCACGACCGACGCTGTCGGTGTTCCCCACATGGTGAAGGTCTCGTATTTCCCGAACTGGAAGGCCGATGGGGCTGACGGTGTCTACAGAGCGGCACCGTCGCTGATGGTCGTCGTTCCCGAATCCGACACCGTCACACTCGAGTTCACGAACCGATGGGTCGAGAACCTCGGCCTTGCCATAACGCTCATCACGATCGTAGGCCTCGGTGTCTACGGGGTCGTCGTGCGGCGCAGACGGAAGGTCTCGGTGTGAGAGAGTATCTCAAGACCTTTGCGAACAAGGAAAGCCTCGTTCAGGCCATCAAGGTCGCGACCGTCGGGGTGTTCAACACCGTTGCAACGTTCATCATCTTCAATGCCGTTCGTTGGGTCGGGTTCTCGTGGTTCGTTGCCCTCACGGTCGCCTTCACGCTGACCACGTTCATGTCGTATCTGATCAACAGGCGGTGGACGTTCGCACTCGTAGACGGGCACGTGTCCGGCAGGGAGACCGCCGCGTTCTTCGCCGTGAACATCGTCGCGTACCTCGCCTCGGTCGGCATCATCTGGCTTGCAGAAACGCTGTTCGGGCCGCTGACGCGTATCGGTGAGAACGTTGCCCTCCTCGGCGCCGCAGGCATCCTCATCCTGCCCAAGCTTGCCAGCTACAGGGACCTCGTCTTCGGCAGGGCCCTGAAGGAGAATCAGCCAGAAGACAGCCAACAGCCAACAGCCAACAGCTGACTGCCGACAGCTTGGTGATAGCAAGGGAAATCGGGTGGTCCGAAGTGGCACCTGTTGCATGCGTTCTCGATGGCAGCAGTCCCCCTTTCAAGGGGGACGGGCGAGCTTGCGAGC
>CAYUJA010000219.1:0-2920 GCA_964444875.1 uncultured Acidimicrobiaceae bacterium
TCTTCTACTGGATGTACCAGCTGGAGAACTGGGTCGGGATCGAGGGGCTGATCTGGGCTCCTGTCGTCCTGATGCTGCTCCTGGCCGCACTGCCGTTTCTCGACCGCTCTCCACAGCGTCAGCCGACACGCCGCAAGTGGGTGATGGGTTCGGCCCTGGTGGTTCTCGGAGCGCTGTCGGTGCTCACGTTGATGGTGGCGTTCTCTGGACCCGCTGCCCATCTCGGCTGAGGAATCCTCCGATCGCGACCACCACGAACGCGTCGTGGGTCACCCGTCGAGAATGGTGACGGTATGTTCGTAGCCGGCCTGTGCCCGAAGGGCTGCGTTGGAGAGGTCGGTGATCGGGGTTTCGGGGTGGCAGACCGACCCGAGTCGGATGAGTTCGACATCGGGTGGTGCGAGTTGGATGAGGAGGTCCATCCGGTCGTTCATGACGATCGTGACGGCTCTCTGGAAGAGTCCTGATATGTGGTCGAGATCGTTTCCGCATCCGCATGCCCTGCCCGCCTCAACGACGACGATGCGCCGGATCCCTCGTTCGATCATGGTCGAGAGAGGTAGCGGGTCCGCAATGGCGCCATCGACGAGGCGTTCACCGTCGATCTCCACGGGCGGAAACAGCCCAGGGATGGCGGTAGAGGCAAGTATCGAATCGAGCAGATCGCCCGATGTCAGGTGGTGTGACGCCCCTGAAGTGAGGTCTGATGCCACAACGGTCAATGGAATGGTGGTCTCGTCGAACGAGCGCGCGGGTATGGATTGTTCGAGGAATGTTCGTAACGCCCGGTTCGAGAACGCGGAGTCGTGGAAGAGGACCGCTGCGAGTTCCCGGATCCGGGTGATCCGGTTACCGAAGATCTTGTCTTCATCTGCGGTTTCCCAGAGTGTGAGCAGGCCTCGAGCTCCCTGGGGTGTGGGCCGTATCGCGAGGTAGGCGCCGTTGATCGCCCCGACAGACACGCCAACGATGAACTCGGGGCGGAATCCGCGTTCGAAGAGCGCCTGTACGACCCCGACCTGGACCGCACCCCAGTTCGCCCCACCCGTCAAGATGAGTCCCCACCCGGCGTCTGTGAGATCAGTCATGTCGATGCCTCTTTGGACTTTGGCGTCCAACGGCGCCATATACGGCGCCGCTGGACGCCAAAGTCCTGATAGCCCGCCGGGGGGTGCTGTCGTGTCCGTCAGTGGGAACCGTGTGCGACATCATCTCGGATGGGGCCAGATTGCACCCCGCGTGTCGCTGCCTGCTCGATGAGCTCCCAACTCGCCAGTACGACGATGCCGGTACCCAACAGCCAGGCATTCCAACTTGCTTCCGTCAACCCCGAGAAGCTGAGCGCCCACGGTGCGACGAACAGCCAAGCCCCGAAGAGGACCTGGAGCCATCCAGGGGCCTCATCGTGGGGCCTGGCGAGCGCCCACAGCGCAGTCACTGCCACCAGGATGCCGATCGTCCAGGCGTTCCCCGACGAGTTCGTATCAGCGGTCGTAGTCAACGCCCAGGGAGCGACGAAGAGCCAGATGCCAGCGAGGAGCAGTAGCCAGTCCTGCCACCGTTGCCAAGGTTTTGTGGTCATAGTGCATCTCCTTTCTTGTTGCACCAGTCCTATCCCTACAAGCGTATACCTTCCAGTCCAGTAGAAGGTCAAGTGCAAAGCCGACATCACCTGGACGCCGGAATCCAACTGCGCCCACCACGCTCGTCAGCCGCCGGAGCGGCCGAGATAGGTCGCCTCTCTGGGGTCCCCGACGATCGAGGGTGCGTCCGTAGAGAATCGCTTGACCTTCCAGTCATATGGAAGGAGTACGTTGGAAATATCGTGGTCCAGGCAGCTCCCCCCAGTATCGAAACACACCGTGACGCACGGCCGTTCCTTCGTGCCCCGTTGCGGGTCGGCATCGTGTTCACGCTTCTCATCCTCGGTCTGAATCTGGGCACGAACCTTCTCATCGGAGGATTCGACCCCCAGATCCACCAACTCCTCCTGCGTGACGTGTCGCCGGAATCACTCGTCCAACCCGCCGTCCCTCCGAAGTTCGAAGAGATGCCCGCTCCCAAGAACGAGAGTGACGTTGCCCACATGGCGTTCGAGGTGGTACTCACCGACTTCTTCCCACAGAGCCTCTACAACACGGTGTACGTGTTCATCGTCAGCCTGTTCGCGGCGAACGCCCCGCTGCTAGCGGATCGTGAAAGGCGGATCATCACGTGGATGGTGAGTGTGGGCGGGTTCACATTCGCGCTCGTGTTCCTGGTCACCGCGCTCCTCACACCGACCTTCGGGCCGGCGGGCCACCAGATCGCCCGTACGTGGCTCTTCCCCATCCCGGCACTGATGATCGCCGCCGCGTTCACGTGGACGATCTTTGCCTACATCGGCGGTTTGTTCGCTCCGAAACCGAAAGGTGCCACCTGATATGCAGCTTCTCCGCCGACATCGCCACGTTCCCCTGCTCGACGCTCACAAGGAGGCGACGGCCGCCGCTGCGATCTCGCTGCTGTCCGTGCCCGATGTCGTGGTCGTGCCGCTGCGCCAACACATCGGTGCGACCTGCGATCCGACCGTCAGCGTCGGTGACCGTGTGCGGATCGGTGATGTCGTCGGCGAGAGCGATGCCCTCGTGTCGGCGGCAGTTCACGCCACCGTTTCGGGGACGGTGATCGAAGTAGCCGAACGTCCCCACCCGCTCGGAGGTGTCGTTGCAGCGGTCGTCATCGACAATGATGGCCGGGACGAGTGGGCGGACCTCGTCGTGATCTCCGATCCCGACACGGCACAACCCGACGAACTGCGCGCTGCCGTCCGTCGTGCCGGTGTCGTTGGAATGGCCGGCGCGGGCTTCCCCGCTGCGGTCAAACTCGATCCTCCTCCCGGAGCAGACATCGACACCGTGATCATCAACGCAATGGAGGG
>CAYUJA010000220.1:0-2919 GCA_964444875.1 uncultured Acidimicrobiaceae bacterium
GGCCAACCAGAGCAGCCAGGACGACGATAAGTCTGGCGATCGCCCGGGGGCGCATGTCAGAAGTTGACTTCAGGAGCCGTGTCTGCCTGGTCGGCTGCGTCGTAGAACTCCCTGACCGTGAAGCCGGTGACCGCTGCTACGAGGTTCGACGGCATCTGCTGCACGGCGTTGTTGAACGTCAGCACTGTGTCGTTGTAGATCTGCCGGGAGATGGCGATCTTGTTCTCGGTATCGGAGAGGTCTGCCTGGAGCGACGCGAAGTTCTCAGATGCCCGCAGCTCGGGGTAGTCCTCGGCAACGGCGAACAGCTGGCGCAGCGCCGAGGTGAGGAAGTTGTCTGCCTGGGCCTGTTCGCCGGGAGTACTTGCTGCCTGCCCGGCGGACCGTGCTGCGACGACCTGCTCGAACGTCTCGCTCTCGTGTTTTGCGTACCCCTTGACCGATTCGACGAGGTTGGGAATGAGGTCGTATCTCCGCTGGAGTTGTACCTCCACATGGCTCCACGAGGTGTCGACACGGTTCCTTTTCGCCACGAGGCTGTTGTACGATCGTGCGATCAGGAACCCGATGAGCAGAACTACGACGACAACGATGACCCAAACCATGGTTCGATTCTACACACACCGTCGTCTCGGGACTTTGGCGTCCAGATCCGCCGTATGTGGCGGCTGTGGACGCCAAAGTCCTAGAGAGGCCAGTCGTGGACGGAGGGGATGGTGGAGCCTGGGCCTGCGCCGTCGTCCTGGGCGCGGAGCCACCGTCGGATCTCGAGTTGGGCGATCACATCGTCCTCGTTGTATGCGAGCAGGCGGCCCTTCATCGACTCATCTCCTGCGAGGACATGCTCGAACCAGATCTCTGACTGTCGCCCGCCTGGGTCGTCGTCGCGCCAGCCGAATCCGCACAGCGGCGCGATGGCCTTGAGGCCGTAGCCGTTGGGGGAGATCAAAGCTTTGCGGGCCCATGCGCACAGATCGAGTGCATGGTCGTCGAACCAGTCATCGACCTTGGCGAATCCGGGTATCGAAAGCCCATGGCGCTCACCGGCAGCACGAAGGGTGCGACGTTCGTAGTCCGTCCAATGCAGCACGATCGTGTCGTCGTCGCTGAACGAAGCGAGCTTGGCGAACATGTCTTCAACGACCAGCGACTCGGATTCGGGGGTTCCTCCCCAGTTGACGACAGGTTCGAAAGCCGAGACGCCGTCGATGGTGACGAGGAACCCGGCGAGGTAGATCTCTCCGTTGTAGGTTTCGATGTCGAAGTCGACCTCTCTGGTGGCAGACGGAACGGCCAACGGACCGCCACGCTCGTCTCGTCGTAGCAGGTGCCCTGCGGTTCGTGCCCGAGCCTGGAGGACAACGGATGCATCGGGGAGTCGTTCGTCGCCAGGGGAGAGGTCCGCAACCTCGTCGATCCGGGTGATGGCATCGGCCCCGAGAGCGTCGCGATAGCCGGCGTCGACCCTGGTCAGCAGCGTGACATCGCCAACCGCTTCGAGCTGACGAGAGCAGAGTCCGGACCAGTCACACCTGCCGCACTCCGTGCGCCACCAGGGTGGGTGGAGCGGTGAATCTGGATGAAGCTTCCCCTCAGCGATCGTTTCTTCGGCGGCCTCGAGCGCTGCACCGTACGCGGCGGTGATCGACGGTTCCCCCTCCGAGAGGTCGACCCACAGGCAGCCATACGGCTCTTCGGACCCGATGACACCACCGACCGGAGAACTCGTGGCGTACCCTGCTTCGGTGAGGAGCCGGTTGTAGTGAGCGACCTGGAGGAGGTCCCTGCGCCGGTTCCCACGGAACTTCACCGCTTCCCCACCGGTTTCCGAGATGTTGGTGAGCGGGGAGAGGGTTGCAGGTATCCCGTTCGTGCCGATCACCTTGTGGTTCTTGATCTCAACGGCGGCGTAACCGTCGTCGAGCCAGACCAGGAGGTCGGGGGCACCGACAGAGACACCGTCGTCTGACTCGAGCCGTCCCCCCGTGATGAACAGGGCACCAGATGCCATGGCGTCGAGTGTCTGTTCGACCGCTCGCGGCCCTCGCTCGACATCGACGATCGCGTCGTGGACATCGGCGAGGTGTTCGAGCACGTTGGCCTCGTGTTCGAAGCCCCTGGCAGCATCCCGCTCACGGACCTCGTCTGGGACGAAGGTGCTCGGCGTGAACCTGTCGTGGTGGAGTCGCGTGAGGCACAGCCCTATGTCGGCGCCGCCGAGTCGACGGCCAGATCCGGGTGCGGTGGTTGTCTCGATGCTGTTCACACCAGAGATTGTCTCATGCCGGTGTGACATGAAATCCACACACCGGACGTGTGAGTTCAGCCTGTGACCAACTCACGATGGCAGACAGGCGCGTTTACGCCAGTTCGATCACGGGGATCACGCGATCTGTGCCTGCCTGGTAGTGGGCGAACTGTTCGAACCGGGCAGCCTGTTCGTTGTAGATCCGCTCCCTCTCATCGGGATCGAGTTCAACCGCGGTCTTGTCGAAGGTCTCGGTACCGACCTCGATCGCAACGGACGGATTCGCCTTGACGTTGTGGTACCACGCCGGGTGCGTGTCGGCGCCGGCTGCGGATGCAAAGACGAACAAGCGCTCCTCGACGCCGAGGTACATCAGCGGTGTGAGTCGTTGCGCACCGGTGCGTGCCCCCGTCGTGTGCAGGATCAGAAGCGGTGCACCCTCGAACATCCCGCCGACCTTTCCGTCGTTGGTTCGGAACTCCTCGATGATCGCGCCGTTGAAATCGGACATCGACTCTCCTCGTGTTGGGTCAAAAGAGTCCAACAGTTTCCCGGCGCAGATATTTCGAACGACCGTCGACCCATCCTTGACGGCTCCACCCCGGTGATCTGTGATCTGTGAACTGAAAACTGTGAACTGAAAACTGTGAACTGAAAACTGTGAACTGAAA
>CAYUJA010000221.1:0-2907 GCA_964444875.1 uncultured Acidimicrobiaceae bacterium
GTTGGGGAAGCTGACATTCCGATACCAACCGAGGTCGAGCTCGATGATGAGACACTGCGCGACGGGCTCCAGAGCCCTTCAGTTCGCCAGCCAACCCTCTACGAAAAGCTCGACATCCTCCACCGGATCGACGCACTTGGCATTCACGCGGCAGACATCGGGTATCCGGGCGCCGATCCGGTCGTGCTCGACCACGTTGTAGCGCTCGCAAAGGAGATCGACGAGGCCGGACTCGCAGTCAAACCCAATTGCGCAGGTCGCACACACGCTGCGGACATCCTCCCGATCGCCGAAGCACAACAACGCTCGGGTGTGGCGATCGAGGCAGCCCTCTTCCTCGGTTCCAGCCCCATCAGACAGTTCGTCGAGGGCTGGGACGCAGACTTTCTCGTCAGCACAACACACGAAGCTGTTTCACTCGCTCGCGACTCGGGGCTCGAGGTCATGTACGTAACGGAGGACACCACGCGGGCGAGACCCGACGTGTTGCGCCGGGTGTACAAGACAGCGATCGAGGCGGGGGCGAGACGGATCTGTCTGGCGGACACGGTCGGTCACGCGACCCCGTGGGGCACACGAGCCCTCGTGGCCCTTGCGCTTGAAATCGTCGAGGAAAGCGGCGAAGACGTCAAGATCGACTGGCACGGTCATCGCGACCGGAATCTCTCAGTCATCAACTCTCTCGCAGCACTCTCCGCCGGTGCTCACCGGGTCCACGGCTGTGGCCTCGGTATTGGCGAACGTGTAGGCAATACGCCGATGGAGACACTCATGGTGAACCTCAAGCTGCTCGGTTGGCTCGAAACCGATCTTCGCGCTCTCCCCGAATACTGCCACGCGATATCCGAGGCGACCGAAACTGTGGTCCCGAACAACTGTCCCAGCATCGGCAAGGATGCCTTCGAAACGAGTACAGGCGTTCATGCCGCAGCGGTCCTCAAAGCCCTGCGCACGGGCGACACCTGGTTGGCGAATCGTATCTACAGCGGGGTACCTGCTGACGAACTCGGACGTGAACAGGAGATCACGGTCGGTCCGATGAGCGGTAAGGCGAACGCCGTGGCGTGGCTCATGAAACGTGGTCACAGCTTCGATGACGAGACAGT
The DNA here is from genome assembly GCA_964444875.1 of uncultured Acidimicrobiaceae bacterium. GTDB lineage: Bacteria > Actinomycetota > Acidimicrobiia > Spongiisociales > UBA5794 > JAMBLL01. The sequence goes on from CAYUJA010000221.1 coordinate 1,107, forward strand.
AGACAAAGTGTTGGCTGCAGCGAAACTCTCTGACCACGTCCTGGCTGAGGACGAGATCATGCCACTGCTGAGTACCTCCTCACCGCAGTGACGATCGCTCCGACCGCCCCAAGAATCGACGAAACCACTCGGGTCCTGATGTCAGGGAACGAAGCGGTGGCACGCGGGGCGGTCGAAGCCGGTGTTCTGCTGGCAGTCGGATACCCCGGCACACCAAGCACCGAGATCCTCGAGTCGATCGCCGACCGGGATGACATCGAAGTCCGTTGGTCACCAAATGAGAAAGTTGCTCTCGACGTGGGACTCGGAGCTTCACTCGGTGGAATCAGAGCGCTTGTCACGATGAAACACGTCGGACTCAACGTTGCTGCCGACACGTTCATGACCAGCGCGTACACCGGTGTGGGAGCAGGTCTTGTGATCATCACGGCGGACGACCCCGGAATGCACAGTTCACAGAACGAGCAAGACAACAGGGCATACGCACGCATCGCGGGCGTGCCACTGCTCGAACCGAGCGACAGCGCCGAAGCGAAGGCATACACCGCGCTTGCCTTTGAGATTTCAGAGCAGTTCGACACACCCGTGTTGGTGCGCACGACGACCCGCGTTTCGCATAATCGGGGCCTCGTCCATCTCGCTCCGAGACAGGAACGAGCAACCATCGGCTTCACCCGCAACCCTGAGAAGTACGTGATGATCCCTGGACATGCCCGTAGACGCCGTCCGGTGATGCTCGAGCGTATCAAGAGCATGGGCAGGTACGTTGAGGACAGCCCGCTCACCGAGGAGTTCGGCACAGGAGCCGACTTCGGTGTGATCACATCGGGCATCGCTCACCACTATGTCCGCGAGGTTCTGCCAGACGCTCGCATCCTCAAGCTCGGTATGAGCTATCCCCTGCCGATCGAACGTATCCGAGAGTTCGCAGATTCCGTTGACCGCCTATTCGTAGTCGAGGAGCTCGACCCGTACGTCGAGAACGATCTGCGTGCCGCCGGTATCGCTGTGGAGGGAAAGGCTCTGTTCCCTCAGATCGGAGAACTGGGCCCCGATGTTGTCAGGGCAGGATTTGCCAAAGCGGGCCTTGCCAGGAAAGGCATACCGATCGTGCCTGCTCCTATGACGGTGACCAGACCACCGCTGCTTTGTCCGGGTTGCCCGCACACACCACCTTTTCTCGCACTCAAGCGGCTTGGTGCCGTCGTCATGGGCGATATCGGGTGTTACACGCTCGCAGCGCTCGAGCCATTGTCATCGATGGATACATGTGTAGCCATGGGGAGCAGTATCGGCATGGCCGTAGGCATGGCAGCCTCGGGTGGCGCTGACGGCCCGGTCGTTGCGACGATCGGAGACTCAACCTTTCTCCACAGTGGCGTCGCAGCCCTTGCGGACGCCGTGTACGCACACGCGAACATCACCGTTCTGATTCTCGACAACGGGACCACCGCCATGACCGGCGGCCAGGAGCATCCAGGCACCGGGGTAACGCTGCAGGGCAGTGCAGCGACTCCGGTGGACCTGGTTGCGATGTGCAAAGCCGTTGGTGTGAACGACGTCAAGGTCGTCGATCCATACGACCTCGCCGCCAGCTACGGGGCCCTCGAAGACGCCATTTCACACGCCGGTCCATCGGTTGTGATCACGAACCGGCCATGCGTCGAGGCTCCGACGAAAGTCCGAGACACACCGTTCACGGTGATCGCAGATGCGTGCACGGCGTGCCAGGCGTGTATGACTCCCGGGTGTCCCTCGATCGTGTGGTCGGATGAACTTTTCGAGGGCAGGCGAAAGGTTG
>CAYUJA010000222.1:0-2877 GCA_964444875.1 uncultured Acidimicrobiaceae bacterium
CTGGCTCGCAAGCTCGCCCGTCCCCCTTGAAAGGGGGACTGCTGAGAAGAGAACGCACGAAACGGGTGCCACTTCGGACACCCGATTTCGCTTGCTCTCACCGAACTGTCGGCCAATCGACAGCTCACAGCCGTCCCCCTTGAAAGGGGGACTGCCCTATTTGAGACAGCGCATCGAACCGTCCCCCTCAAAAGGGGGACTGCTGCCATCGAGAACGCATGAAACAGGTGCCACTTCGGACACCCGATTTCTTGCTGTTGGCTGTGAGCTGATGGCTGTCGGCTGATTATCCCCAGTCGAGGATCACCTTGCCGCATTCGCCTGTGTGCATCACGTCGAGGGCGTCCTGGAAGTCGGCCGCCGCGAAATGGTGCGTGATAACCGGCTCCACATCGACACCGGTTTGGATCATGGCCAACATCTTGTACCAGGTCTCGAACATCTTCCTCCCGTAGATCCCCTGGAGCGTGAGGCCGTTGAAGACGATGTCGTTCCAGTCGATAGGCGCCTGTTTGGGCGGTATGCCGAGCAGGGCGATGTCACCGCCGTTGTTCATGTTCGTGATCATGTCGTGGAGCGCTGCGGGCTGGCCGGACATCTCGAGGCCGACGTCGAAACCTTCGACGATGCCGAGTTCAGCCATGGTGTCGGTAACCGATTGGCGTGTCACGTTGATCTCTCGGTCTGCGCCGAGGTTCTTTGCCAGTTCGAGTCGGTAGTCATTGACATCGGTCACAACGATCAGCCTGGCCCCGACGTGGCGTGCGATCACCACGGCCATCATGCCGATCGGCCCAGCGCCTGTGATGAGCACGTCCTCGCCGACGAGGTCGAAGTGCAGTGCCGTGTGTACGGCGTTCCCCAGTGGGTCCAGGATGGCTGCGACGTCATCTGAGATGCCGTCGGGAATCGGTTGCACGTTCGATCCGGGTATCGAAAGGTATTCGGCGAAGGCCCCGGGGCGGTTGACGCCGACGCCGATGGTGTTGATGCACAGGTGTCTCCTCCCCGCCTGGCAGTTCCTGCACCGACCGCACACGATGTGCCCTTCGCCGGACACGCGCTGGCCGATGCTGATCCCGTCGACCTCGTCTCCGATCTCGGCCACGGTGCCGACGTACTCATGGCCGATCGCCATCGGAACCGGGATCGTTGCCTGTGCCCATTCGTCCCATGCTTCGATGTGGAGGTCGGTACCGCAGATCGATGTCTTGGAGATCTTGATGAGTACGTCGTTCGGCCCGACAGGAGGTATCTCGATGTCCTGCATCCACAGGCCTGGTTCCGGCTTGGCTTTGACGATCGCCCGCATCAGGCGACAACCCCGAGGCGTTTCCCTACCCGTGTGAAGGCGTCGATCGCCTGGTCGATGTGCTGCGGTGTGTGTGCCGCAGACATCTGGGTACGTATGCGTGCTTCACCGCGCGGAACGACAGGGAAGGAGAATCCGATGACGTAGATCCCTTCGACGAGAAGTCGGTCCGCCATCTCTCCCGCGAGCTTGGCCTCCCCGAGCATGACTGGGATGATCGGATGATCGGCACCTGCCAGGGTGAATCCTGCCGCCTCCATACCGGAGCGGAATCGCTGCGAGTTCGTCACCAGCCGGTCGCGGAGGTCGCCCGAACCTTGCAGCATCTCAAGGGTCTCGATCGTGGTTGCAGCGATCACAGGAGCAAGGCTGTTCGAGAACAGATACGGGCGGGAGCGTTGCCTGAGCCAGTCGATGAGTTCCTTGTGCCCAGACGTGTATCCGCCAGATGCGCCACCGAGCGCCTTTCCGAGGGTGCCTGTGAGGACGTCGATCCTGTCCCTCACACCCCAGTAGTCCGGTGTTCCTCCGCCGTTGGGCCCCACGAAGCCGACGGCGTGCGAGTCATCGACCATCACCATTGCACCGAACTCATCAGCAAGGTCGCAGATGGCAGGCAGGTTGGCGATGATCCCGTCCATCGAGAACACACCGTCGGTGGCGATCATGATGTAGCGGGCGCCCCGTGCAGCTTCGAGTTGTGTGCGCAGATCGGCCATGTCGTTGTTGGCATACCGGAACCGCTTCGCCTTGCACAGCCGTACTCCATCGATGATCGATGCGTGGTTGAGCGCATCCGAGACGATCGCGTCCTCCGGTCCGAGGATGGTCTCGAACAGCCCGCCGTTTGCATCCCAGCACGACGAGTACAGGATCGTCGACTCCGTGCCGAGGAAGGAACTGATCCGGCTCTCGAGGGCCTCGTGCACCGTCTGGGTTCCACAGATGAACCGCACCGACGCCATGCCGTACCCGAAGGAGTCGAGGGCGCCCTTGGCCGTTGCGATGAGTTCTTCGTCGTTGGCGAGTCCAAGATAGTTGTTCGCACAGAAGTTGATCACCTCGGTTCCGTCTTCGAGGGTGATCACAGCATCCTGGGGTGATGCGATGATCCGTTCGGATTTGTACAGGCCCTCAGCGTGGAGTTGCTCCGTTTGTCTGGCCAGATGTTCGAGGAAGGCAGTGGTGGTCATGGATCCAACAGTAGTTGATGACCGCTGACCACCCTCCGCACAATGAGTCTCACGCGCCGAGGAGACGGCGCATCGGGTGCGAGGGCGGTCCAGTAAGATTGTCTGGAGCGATTTTCTGCTGTGACGATGCGAAGGGTGGGACCCGGATGACCGACAACGACCAGGCGAGACCCGTTCGGTGGTGGGCGCTCAGTCGCGACGAGGCTCTTGCCAGGCTCGGCTCTGACGCCGCGCTCGGTCTCACCGGCGATGACGCCGCTGGTCGATTGGCTGAGCACGGCCCAAACGAGCTTCAGTCCGAACCCCCTCCATCGAAACTCGAGGTGGCGATGCATCAGGTCGTTGACCCGATGAACATCATGTTGGTAGCGG
>CAYUJA010000223.1:0-2797 GCA_964444875.1 uncultured Acidimicrobiaceae bacterium
ACGAGCACGTGGATGCGGCCCTCGGAGAACCGCTGGAGTGACTGTTCGCGTTTGCTCTGGGGCAGATCGCCGTGGATCGCAGCGGTAGCCACGCCGAGTTCCTTGAGATCCCGTGCGACCCTGTCTGCACCAGCCTTGGTGCGGGTGAAGGCGAGGATGCGGTCGTTGTACTTCGAGATCTCCGCAACGACCTTTGCCTTGTCCATGTAGTGGACTTTCAGGAACCGGTGCTCCATCGTGTCGACGGTCTCGGTATCAGACTCGACCTCGAACACGGTCGGGTCGGTCATGTAGCGATCGATGAGTTCGCCGACCTGATGGTCGAGCGTTGCTGAGAAGAGGAACGTCTGGCGTTTCTCCGGGAGTTGGGCCATGATCCTGCGAACCTGGGGCATGAATCCCATGTCCGCCATCTGATCCGCCTCGTCGATCGTGACGATCGAGATCGCCTGCGGGTCGATCGCTTTGCGTTCGAGAAGGTCGAGCAGGCGCCCTGGTGTCGCGATCGCGATCGAAGCACCAGCCTTGAGCGCATCGATCTGCGGCCCCATCGGAGCACCCCCGTACACGGCAACCGCGGTGAGGTTCTTCACCTTGAGTAGTGGCTCGAGTGCAGTGGTTACCTGGCTTGCGAGTTCGCGGGTCGGGACCAGGATGAGGCCGTGAGGCTTCCTGGATTGCGGTGCGCCGACCTTCATGATCATCGGGATCCCGAAGGCAAGCGTCTTGCCAGAACCGGTCTTGGCCTTGCCGGTGATGTCGATACCCGAGAGGGCGTCGGGGATCGTCATCGTCTGGATCGGGAACGGTTCGGTGATGTCCTGGGATGCGAGTTCGGCGATGATGTCCTCGTCGATGCCGAGGTCATCGAACGAGGTGGTGGTGGAAATGTCTGTCGTATCTGTCATTGGGAGCGAAACCTAGCGGGTTGCAGACGTTCTCCGGTATCTGGCGAGCGTTTCTTTCTCTCTCCCGCGCAGCGGGGGAGATGGGCCGAGGAACGAGGGCCAGAGAAGGCTGTTCTTTTCTCCCTCAGCTTGCTGGGGGAGATGCCGAGGTACGAGGCAGAGGGGGCTTCCCTATCTCTTCCGGTTCTTCGCTACGTACCAGCCGAGGGCGAAGGACGAACCGGCGAGTGCCGCCGCTCCCGACGCTGCCGTTGTGCGTTTGATGACCTTCTTCTTGGTGCGGGAGAACTCGACGATCGGCCATCCCCGGTGGTACGCGATCGTTTCGAGTGCCTTGTCGGGATTCACTGCAACGGGGTGTCCGACCGCGTCGAGCATCGGCATGTCCCCGGCGGAGTCCGTATAGGCGTAGCTTGCTTCGAGGTCGTATCCCATCTCGTCTGCGATGCGGTTCAGCGCATGGGCCTTGCCCTCTCCGTAACAGAACGGTTGGGCGAGTTCTCCGGTGTACACGCCGTCACGGATCTCTGCGACCGTGCCGAGGCCACCGGTCATGTCCATCGCCTCAGCGAACTTACCGACGATCTCGATAGGTGAGGCAGACACGATGTACGTATCTCGTCCCGCATCGGTGTGGAGATCGATGAGACCCCGCGCTTCACGCCGAACGTCGCCCATCAGCTTCGGGATGATCTCGTCGGCCATCGCGGTCAGCGTTGTGACCTCGACCCCTTCGATCGCCTGGAGGATGCGGTCCTTCACGGCGTCCGTCTTCTCGTCTGACGCACCGGACATCTTGAACGCCACGGCGTTCTGCGCATCCTTGAGGAGTTCCCTCGTCGTGACGAGACCCCCCTTGTAGGCCACCCGTCCGAACACGAACACGGACGAACCACTGATGATCGTCCGGTCGAGGTCGAAGAACGCTGCTGCTTTGGTCCCTGTCATCTGACGCCCCCGATGTAGCTCTCATCGATCGCGAACAGCACCTCTGAACCACTTGTGACGGCACCGGCCATTCCACCGGTCAACGGAAGGATGGTCGCGGCGTAGAAGCGGGCGGTCGCGACCTTCGTAGCGAGCCATGGGTCCTGGTCCGCACCTTCGACGGCCACCTCGGCCTGGCGGGCGAGGTAGTACCCGCCGGCAAGGGTTCCGAGCATCTCCTGGTAGGGCGTCGCCCCGGACATAGCGGTCTTGGGGTCGGCTCCGAGCAGGAACGACGTTGCTTCACGTACGGTGACAAGCGCGCCCGAGAGGGCTGTGGCGATGTCGCTGAGGTCGCCCGATGCCGCCAACCGGACCGCCAGGGCATCGATCTCGTCGAGATAGGCGTTGATGACATCCCCACCGTGCATCGGGAGTTTGCGCATGACGAGGTCGAGAGCCTGGATGCCGTTCGTCCCTTCGTAGATCGGTGTGATGCGAGCGTCACGGTAGAACTGGGGGGCACCGGACTCCTCGATGAATCCCATGCCTCCGAACACCTGAACACCGATCGAAGCGATGTCCACGCCGTGGTCGGTGCACCACGACTTCGCTATCGGTGTCAGGAGTGCAAGCCGGTCTCGTGCCGCATCGCGCTCGTCCGGCGTGCCGGCAGAGTGCATACGGTCATCGGCGGCGACGGCGTCGTACACGAGGCTGCGCATCGCCTCGGTGTAGGCCTTCATGGTCATCAGCATCCTGCGGACGTCGGGGTGCTCGATGATCGGGGACAGCTCCTGAGCACCCATCGCCCTGCCTTGTTTGCGTTCCTTGGCGTACGCAGATGCGTGTTGGTACGCTCGCTCGGCAACGGAGAGTCCTTCGAGTCCGACCTCGAGGCGGGCCTGGTTCATCATCGTGAACATGTAGCGCATGCCCTGGTTCTCTTCGCCGATCAGGTA
>CAYUJA010000224.1:0-2770 GCA_964444875.1 uncultured Acidimicrobiaceae bacterium
CCTGGCCCAGTCGAGACCCAACCGGTCGAGTTCGTCGATGTATCTCGACCAGATACGCAGATAAGCCTCCATCCGCGATTCCCGCCGCGAGGGTCGCTGAGAGCTCCTTTGCCGTGGCTCATACGACCGCGATCGGCTCCCCTCAGAGAGACGCCTCGCCATGGACACGACGATCGCGGCGTCCTCGGGGGACATGGCCGGTATCAACGCCTGTAGTTCTGCAAGCGCCCCCGACGGGGACATCCGTTGCTCGGGGTCGGGCGGGCGTCTGAGCGATCGCTTCGGTTCAGACGGGACCATGGAGTACCGGACGCCTTGTCGGTGAACAGGGATGCGCGCTGATTCGTCGGCCACATACGCCACGGGCGTATCCGAGGCCTCAGCCATCATCGCGTCGTTGGCCATCGCAAGCAGTTCCGACACCTGGACGCCGAGTGCTTCGGCGAGCATGGTCTGGATCGTTCCGGATGGGATCTTCTGGCCCGATTCGATCGCAGAGAGATAGGAGTAGGAGATCTCTGCGACCTCGGCAAGTTCCTTGCGTTCGAGGCCTAGCTTGCTGCGGAGATCCTGGACAACCTCGCCGTAGGCGGCAAGGAAGGCCGGGTCGCTGCTTGATCTGTCGGGTGACATGACGGGAACCATAGCATGAGATTACTTTGACTAGTATTACTCTGCGTAAAGTAGTATACTCTATGATGCCAGGTCGGCAGGAGCACCAAGGAGGCGCCATGCACACAGATTCAGCACTCATCACGTTCGTACTCGACGAATCGAGCTCGATGGGGCACATCGCCCAATCCGCCAGGAGCGGCTTCAACGAGTACCTCCAGGAACAGGTCCAGGGCGAGGGTGAGACGTGGTGGACACTCACCACGTTCAACACCAGGACCTGGACACGCTTCGCCGTGATCCCGGGTGCAGAGGTCCGTCCACTCGGCGAGGAGTACTCCCCCAACGGGATGACAGCCCTCTACGACGCGGTCGGCTCATCCGTCACCAGGACCCGGGAGTACCTCGACTCACTCCCCAAGGACGAGCGGCCAGAAGACATCATCATCGTCATCCTCACCGACGGCATGGAGAACGCGTCACGCCGGTGGGACCTAGGCCAGGTAGCACGTCTCATTGCGGACGCCGAAGACGACGGGTGGCAGTTCGTGTTCCTCGGTGCGAACCTGGACTCCCAGGCTGTGGCACACCGTATGGGCATGCGCAAAGCAGCAGTCGTCGACTGGAACCCGGAGGAGGCGTCACACAGACGAGCCATGTGGGAAGCTTCCGCGGCTTCCAAGAGCTACCGCAGCACGAAGCAGCAGCAGACCCGCTACCGCGACCGGCGGGAGCACTAGGAAGACCATGGCAGCATCGAAAAACGACCGCATCGTGGGAGTGCTCGTCGGCCTTGCGGCCGGCGACGCTCTCGGTGGGGGATACGAGTTCGGTCCGGCGTTCGATGGCCCGGTTGAGATGAAGGGCGGAGGCCCGTTCAACTGGGAAGTCGGCGAATGGACGGACGACACCCAGATGGCGATCTGCATCGCGGAGAACCTGTCCACTGGAACCCTCGACCTCGTGTCGCTCGGCGACCGCTTCATGGAATGGTCCACCGAGTGCACGGATATCGGGAACCAGACACGGGCCGTGCTCTCGAGGGCGGCCTCTGGTGCCGATCTGCCGGAGATCGCCGAGGCGTTCCATCAGCGCAACCCGCATCGTTCGGCGGGCAACGGTTCGTTGATGCGCACCGGCCCTGTGGCGCTCGCCTATCTCGGCGATGACGCAGCGATCGCAAAAACCGCGGCGGAGATCTCCGCCCTCACCCATGCAGACCCCCTCGCCAACGAGGCGTGTGTCCTGTGGTCCATCGCCATTGCAGAGGCGATCGAAACCGGTGAGATCCCCGACATCCGAGCAGGACTCCAGTACATACCGGCAGGCCGCAGAGAGACGTGGGAGTCGATCATCGCCGCGGCCGAGACCGAGAACCCACGCACGTTCAACCCGAACGGGTTCGTCGTATCGGCGTTCCAGGCCGCATGGTCATCGATCGTCCAGACACCGGTGCCCGATCGTCGCGCAGATCACCTCCGTCTCGTGCTCGAGAACACGGTCCGTATCGGCCACGACACCGACACCACCGCGGCCATAGCAGGCGGCATGCTCGGGGCGATCTACGGTGTGTCCGCGATCCCACTCGAATGGAAAGCGGTCCTGCACGGATGGCCGATGATCACGACGAGGGACCTCGTCCGCCTCGCGATCTTGTCCTCAACGGGCGGCAAGGATGACAGCGCCGGCTGGCCGTCGGTACCGAGCATGGACGGCTACTACCGCCGGAACTTCCCCCACGAACCGCTCGCTGAACCGCTTGGGGACGACCCTGGCCTCATCGTCGGGAACGTCGCCGGAGCCGGGGGCGTCAACGCCGACGTGGTCGTGTCGCTGTGCAGGATGGGTTCGACACAGCTCGCCGACGAGCACGTCGACGTGCGGCTGATCGACTCGCCGCACACGGCACTCAACCCGAACCTGGAGTTCGTCATCGACGACACGGTGCGCTACATCACGGCGCGTCGTGACGCAGGCAAGACGGTGTACCTCCACTGCGTGCGAGCCGAGAGCCGCACGCCCGCGGTCGCAGCTGCCTACCTCGCGAACCGGCTCGGCATCTCGGGCCCCGACGCGCTCGAGCGCGTACGCCAGACACTGCCGAACGCGAACCCGAACCCCGGGTTCGTGAGCTATCTCAACACCCTCACCTGAAACG
>CAYUJA010000225.1:0-2769 GCA_964444875.1 uncultured Acidimicrobiaceae bacterium
ACGGGTGCCCCGTACGGTTCGTCGTTCCCGATGGTCGGCTTCTGCGACATGGTCGACACCAACGTCCGCCTCCTCGAACACCTCGGCATCGAACGCCTCCACGCGGTGATCGGCGCATCCACCGGCGGCGTCATGTGCTTGTCGCTCGCCACCCGGTACCCCGGCATGGTCGACATCGTGATCCCCGTCGCATCCGGGGCGCGGCTGACGAGCCTCCAGACCATCCACAACTTCGAGCAGATCACCGCCATCGAGTCCGACCCTGCGTTCGCCGGCGGCGACTACTACGACACACAGGACAAACCAGACGACGGACTCGCGCTGGCTCGCATGATCGGCCACAAGACGTTCATCTCGCTCGGGTTCTTGAAAGAGCGTGCCCACGACGAGACCCCGCCGGGAGCCGGGCCGGGTACCTACCGCATCGAGAACCCGCTCGAGTCCTACATGTGGCACCAGGGCAGCAAGTTCATCAGCCGCTTCGATGCGAACAGCTACCTGGTGAACATGCGCGCATGGCAGACCTTCGACCTCGCCGCAGAAGCCGGTGTCGACAGCCTCGCGGAACTGTTCGAACGGTCCACGAACCACCACTACATGGTCTTTTCGATCGACGGCGACGTGTGTTTCTACCCCGAAGAACAGGAAGAGCTCTCAGGCTATCTCAAGGCCGCCGGCGTGCGGCACCGGCACATCACCGTGCATTCGGAGAAGGGCCACGACTCCTTCCTGCTCGAGCCACGGCTGTACGCGCCACACCTCATGGACACCCTCACCAACCCCTGGCGAGAGTGACCCGCTTCTGGCTTCGACGGGTGGTGGTTACCGGCCGTTCGTGACCTGGGGGCCTGAGAACTGGGACTGGTAGAGACGGAAATAGGCACCCTCGAGGTCGAGCAGTTCCTCATGGCTCCCCTGTTCAACGATCTGGCCGTCTTCCATCACGAGGATGAGGTCGGCGTCACGGATCGTGGACAGCCTGTGGGCGATCACGAAACTCGTCCGATCGGCACGAAGGGCAGACATGGCGTGCTGCACCAGGACCTCGGTGCGCGTATCCACCGAGCTCGTTGCTTCATCGAGGATCAGCAGCGCGGGGTCGGAAAGGAACGCCCTGGCGATCGTGATCAGTTGCTTTTCGCCAGCGCTGATCCGCCCGCCTTCGTTGTCCACGATGGAGTCGTAGCCCTCAGGCAAGGCGCCCACGAACCGGTCGACGTAGGTCGCCCGTGCTGCGGCCATGATCTCGTCTTCTGTGGCATCGAGACGGCCGTACGCGATGTTCTCCCTGATAGTCCCTTCGAAGAGCCATGTGTCCTGGAGGACCATCCCCGTCTGAGCGCGCAGGTCGTCGCGTTGCATCGTTGCGATGTCGATGCCGTCGAGCGTGATCCGTCCATCGTCGAGGTCGTAGAAGCGCATGATGAGATTGACAAGCGTCGTCTTCCCCGCACCCGTCGGCCCGACGATCGCGACCGTCTGACCAGGGTCGACATGGAAGCTGACGTTCTCGATCAGTGGCTGGTCCTCGTCATAGCGGAACGACACATTCTCGAACGACACACGGCCGTGCGTGACCGTTGACGCTTCCGTCGTCACGACATCTGAGGGTTCGTCCGCAGCGTCGAGGAACTCGAAGACCCGCTCGATGGATGCAACTCCGGACTGGAGGAGGTTGACCATCGACGCTATCTGGGTGATCGGCCGTGTGAACTGGCGGGAGTACAGGATGAATGCCTGGACATCACCGAGGCTGAGCGTTCCACTCGCCACACGCACCGCACCGACAACGGCGATGATCACGTAGTTCAGGTTCCCGATGAGGAACGCGATCGGCATGATCAGGCCGGAGAGGAACTGGGCGCCGAAGCTGGCCTCGTAAAGGCCCTGGTTCTCCACCTCGAAGGACTCCTGCACCTCGGCCTGGCGGCCGAACACCTTGACGAGTGCATGCCCCGTGAACGCTTCCTCCACCTGGGCGTTGAGATTGCCCGTGCGGCGCCACTGCGTGATGAACTTGGCCTGAGACCTCTTCATGACGAGCGCTGCGATGAGCACCGTCAGCGGGATGGTGACGAGGGTGATCAGGGCGAGGGTCCATGAGATCCAGAACATCATGCCGAACACGAAGACCACGGTGAGCAGTGAGTTGAGGAGTTGGCTCATCGTCTGCTGGAGGCTCTGGGACACGTTGTCGATGTCGTTGGTGACCCGCGAGAGGAGTTCGCCACGCGGTGACCCGTCGAAGTAGCGCAGCGGCAGGGCGTTGATCTTGTCTTCGACCTCCGATCGTAGACGGAACATCGTGTTCTGGACCACGTCGTTGATCAGGTATCCCTGGAGGTACTGGAACAGGGTGGACCCGACATACACGGCAAGGGCGACCAGAAGGATGTTGCGCAATGCTGTGAAATCGATGCCCCGGCCGGGTACCGCATCGACACCGCGCATCATGGCGGCCAACTGGTCCTGGCCCCTGGCAACCGCCGCATCGATCGCCTGTTGCATCGTCATACCGGCGGGGATACGTTTCCCGACAACCCCTGAGAAGATGATGTCCGTTGCTTTCCCGAGGATCCTCGGGCCGGATGCGGCGAGGGCGACGCTCGTGACCCCAGCCACGATCACCGCGATGACCTTGCCACGTTCGGGTCGCAGCCGCTTCACCAGGCGGGCCATGGAAGGGCCGAAGTTCAGCGCCTTCTGGCCGACCATCCCTGAACCGAACGGTCCACGGCCAGGCCCGCCACCGGTCATCTCGACCCGTTC
>CAYUJA010000226.1:0-2767 GCA_964444875.1 uncultured Acidimicrobiaceae bacterium
AGCGCAACGAGTTCTTCCACCTCTTCGAGATCGCCGACAGGCTCGAACCGATCGCCAGGGAGCGCAGGAACACCGATCTGCTCAAGCACAAGACCCTGGTGACGGCGTTCTACCAGCCCTCGACGCGCACCCGTCTGGCCCATGAAGCTGCGATGCTCCGCCTCGGCGGTGCCGTGACCGGCTTCTCGGATGCCAAGATGACCCGTGCAGGCGACTTCTATCAGGAGTCCATCAAGGACACCGTCCACATGCTCGAGTACTACGGCGACGTGCTGGTGATGCGCCACTTCCAGCAAGGCGCCCCGCACGAGGCTGCCAAATGGGCATCGATCCCTGTCATCAACGCCGGCGACGGTTGGGGCGAGCACCCGACGCAGGTCCTCACCGACCTCTACACCATTCTCAAGGAGAAGGGCACACTCGACGGCCTCACGTTCGTTGCCATCGGCGACCATCGGATGCGCACGATGCACTCCATTGGATATGCACTCTCGCAGTTCGATGCCGAGATGGTGATCTTGTCCCCTGAGGAGATGGCCCCATTGCCTGAGTTCCTCGCAGAACTCGACGAAAAGGGCACGAACTACCGGACCGTCGAGCACATCGACGAGGTCATCGGCGAGGCTGATGTGATCTACATGGAGCCTGTCATCCAGCCGGACTACACGATCCCGGTCCATGAGAGGCCAGACGACTACGGAGTCACACCGGACAACTACAAGATCACCCAGGAGGTCATGAAGAGGGCCAAGGGCGACTCGATCATCCTGCACTCGCTTCCCCGTATGGACGAACTGCTTCCGGAAGTGGACGACCTCAAACATGCCAGGTACTGGCAAGAGGCCTACAACGGCGTCGTCATGCGCATGGCGCTCCTGACCTCGGTCCTTGGAGCGTGGGAATAATGCCGAGGCTCGTTCTCGCTATCGGCGGCAACTCGCTCATTCCGGACAAGGACCACCAGACGGTCCAGGACCAGTACGCCGCAGCCGATGAGACCAGCGATCATATCGCTGGTCTCATCGAGGCCGGCTGGGACGTTGCTGTGTCGCACGGCAACGGCCCCCAGGTCGGGTTCATTCTGAGGCGTTCGGAGCTTGCGAGCAACGAACTGCACGAGATCCCTCTCGACTACTGCGGGGCGGACACCCAGGGCGCCATCGGCTACATGCTCCAGCAGAACATGTTCAACGACTTCGCGCAGCGCGGTATCGAAAAGAGCGTCGCCACCGTCGTCACCCAGGTCGAGGTCGACGCCGACGACCCTGCGTTCGCGAACCCATCCAAGCCGATCGGCTCGTTCATGGACGAGGAAGAGGCGTTCAGGCGCCGTGACGAAGAAGGCTGGGACATCAAAGAGGACGCGGGGCGAGGATGGCGTCGAGTCGTCGCGTCCCCACAACCGATGAGAATCATCGAGCTCGACGTCATCAAGTCGCTTCTCGACTCGGGTGTTGCGACCATCGCCGTTGGTGGCGGGGGAATCCCCGTCGTTACGAACGCCGAAGGCAAGCTCGAAGGCGTCGCTGCGGTGATCGACAAGGACCTCGCGTCCGCGCTGCTCGCCACACAGGTCGATGCCGACCTGCTGTTGATCTCAACAGCAGTGGAGCAGGTAGCCCTCGACTTCGGAACCCCCGAGCAGCGTTGGATAGATCGCATGACGCTGGCAGAGGTGAAACAGTATCTCGCGCAAGGCACCCACTTCGCGGAGGGCTCGATGGCTCCCAAGATGCGTGCCGTCGTGCAGTTCCTCGAGGCTGGAGGTACCGAGGCACTGATCACGGACCCGAAGAACCTCGAGCGAGCCATGGCAGGCGAAACAGGGACGAGGATCGTCCAGTAGCAGCCGACAGCCGACAGACAGAACAGAGAAGATACACGACGGAAGACAGTAGGTGCCCTCCCCTATAGGATGGACCTCTCAGACCGATGACTGGTCTGTAGTTGAGTTGAACTAACACGAAAGAGGAAAACGATATGGCTCGATCGAAATGGCGAATGTTCGCGATCATGGTGATCGCGTTCTCCCTTCTTGCTGCAGCATGCAGCAGCGGCGGCGACGACGCCGCGACGGACGAAACGGACACGACGGCAGCGGCTGGCGTCGATACGACGGCAGCGACGGCTGATGAACCACTCAAGGTCGCCTTCGTGCACGTCGGCCCCGTTGCCGACAAGGGCTGGTCATGGGCACATGATCAGGGCGCTCAGGAACTCAAGGCCGCGCTGGGCGACGGTGTTGAGATCACGACGCTCGAGAGCATCCCTGAGGGATCAGACGCACAGCGCGTGTTCGAAGACCTCGCTGCAAAGGGCAACAAGCTGATCTTCGGTACCTCGTTCGGGTACATGGATCCGATGCTCGCCGCAGCTGAGAACTTCCCAGACACCGTGTTCATGCACGCCACTGGGTTCAAGACATCCGAGAACATGGGTAACTACTTCGGGGCAGCCGAAGAAGCCCGTTACCTGAGTGGAATGGCAGCCGGTGCTGCGACCGAGACGAACCTCATCGGCTACGTTGCAGCGTTCCCGATCCCTGAGGTTCTTCGAGGTATCAATGCGTTCACGCTCGGTGCTCTCGAGGTCAACCCGGATGTCGAGGTACAGGTCGTCTGGACGTCGACGTGGTTCGATCCGCCAAAGGAAGGCACGGCCGCCGAGTCTCTCCTCGATGCCGGCGCAGACGTCATCGCGATGCACCAGGATTCAGCCGCACCAGGCCAGGCAGCCGAAGCCGCTGGCGCCAAGTGGGTCGGGTACA
>CAYUJA010000227.1:0-2756 GCA_964444875.1 uncultured Acidimicrobiaceae bacterium
GCGACCGTGTTCTCGTCGGGACCACAGAGTTCCAGTCCGCGGCATTTGGTCTCATACAGGCGCGCCGGCGCGGTGTCAGCGTCGAGATGATCCCGGACGACGAGACCGGGGCCGTAGATGTCTCCGCGCTCGAGTCCATGATGGACGGGTCGGTCAAGATCGTGGGACTCACCCAGATCGCCATGTCCAATGGGCTGGTCAACCCTGCAGCCGAAGTTGGGGCCGTGGTCGCGCAGTCCGACGCCCTGTACCTTCTCGACGCGTGCCAGGCGGTAGGACAGATGCCCGTCGATGTCGAGGATCTCAAGGCAGACTTCCTGACGGCCACCGGGCGCAAGTGGGTACGCGGCCCCAGGGGCACAGGGATGCTCTACGTACGGGACTCGATCGTCGAAGACCTCATCGACCCCATCTTCGTCGACGGGCGCTCTGCGCTGTGGGATACAACCAATACCTATCAGACCATGTCCGGTTCGGCACGCTACGAACTCGGGGAGACCAACTACTCGGGAAAGGTCGGACTGGGTGTCGCCATCGACTACGCCGTAGCCCTCGGCCTGGGAGCCATCGAACAACGCGTCGGCATGCTGGCGGACCAGTTGCGTGCCGAGTTACGGGCCGTGCCCGGCGTCACGGTCACCGACATGGGCACCAACCTGTGTGGAATCGTGACGTTCACCACCACAGCCATGCCCGCGAACGAGGTTTCGGCTGCCCTGCGACAGCGGGGAATCAACACGTCATCACCCGGTGCATCGAACAGCAGGTGGATGTTCGAGTCGATGGGAGTGGACTCCATCGTGCGAGCATCGCCGCACTACTACAACACCGAGGAAGAGGTCGACCGTTTCATGGGGGAGCTACGGGCCATCCTGCAGGAAAACAGCTAGCGGCCTACAGCGAGGCGCCAGCCGAGCCTACAGCGAGGCCCCCAGGCCGAGCCATCAGCGAGCGCAGCGAGCAGTCCGCGAGGCCCCCAGGCCGAGCTCAGTGGTGTCCCGAGAAGCGGGCGGGGACGTACTCGGGATACCACATCTCGCCTTCGATGGCTGCCTCGAGATCCTCGACCGGATTGGCGACACCTTCCGCGATCGCGTGTTCGGCGACCGCGCCTGCCACGACCCGTGACACATCCCTGACCCGTTCGATGTCGGGGTACATCTGCCCCGCCTCGGCCAGTACACCGGGTGTTGCTGATGCAAGGGCCTTCGCAGCCGCAAGGAACATCCCGTCCGTGACCTCCGTCGCGCCAACTGCGAGGATGCCGAGACCCATCCCAGGGAAGATGAACACGTTGTTTGCCTGGCCGATCGAATAGGTCTCCCCTTCGAATACGACTGGCGCGAACGGACTTCCTGTCGCAACGATGGCGGTGCCGCCGGTCCACTTCAACGCGTTCGCCGGCGTGACCTCGGTGTGGCTGGTCGGATTCGACAATGGCATGATGATCGGCCGTTCGCTGGTCGAAGCCATCTGCTCGATGACCTCCCTCGTGAAGAGTCCAGGAGTCCCGCTCACACCGATGAGCACCGACGGTTCGACATTGCGCACGACGTCGAGCAGCGTCGGGCGGTCCTCGTGACGGTCCCAGTGGGCTATCTCGTCCGGGTCGGTCGCCAGATCCGCCTTCATACCCGTGAGACCACGGCGATCCGAAAGGATCAATCCACGGCTATCGAGGACGAAGATCTTCTTCCATGCATCTTCGGCATCGATGCCGCTTTCGATCAGCGCAAACGCGATCAGGTTGGCGATGCCATGTCCGGCCGAACCTGCACCGGAGATGACGATCCGGTGCTCGTGCGTTTCCATAGGGTGATAGTTACTTGCTGAGATGATGCCTGCGACCACCATCGCAGCGGTCCCCTGGATATCGTCGTTGAAAGAGGCGATCTCCCTGCGATGTTTCTCGAGGTTCCTGAAACTCGTGATGTTCGCAAAATCCTCCCACTGGAGAAGTGCACCCGGATACACCTCGTTGACGGCGCGAACGAACTCGTCGACGAGGTCGTCGTACTCCTCCCCACGAAGCCGCGGTTCTCTGTACCCGATGTAGAGGGGGTCATCGAGGAGTTCTGCGTTGTTCGTGCCGACATCGAGCGAGACAGGGATCGTGCGGGCCGGGTGAACACCAGCCGCGGCGGTGTACAGCGCCAGCTTCCCGATCGGGATGCCCATCCCCCCTGCACCCTGATCGCCGATACCGAGGATGCGCTCGTTGTCTGTGACCACGATCACGGGCGGTTCCATCACCGGACGGCCTCGCAGAATACTCGCGATTCGTCCACGATCCCGTGGCGTGATGTAGAGGCCATGCGCCCTGCGATAGATCCTGCTCCAGTGCGAACACGCAGCGGCGATCGTGGGTGTGTAGATGATCGGAACGGTTTCAGTGAGGTTCTCGAGCACGAAACGATAGAACAGCGTTTCGTTGCGGTCCATCAGTCCGTTGAGGTAGATGTTCTTCTCGATCTCTGATGTCTTGATCCCGTACTGGTACCGCACCCTTCCCAGCTGCTCTTCGATGGTCGAAACGTGGTCGGGCAGGAGGCCGATGAGTTTGAGTTCCTCTCGCTCCTGGCGGCTGAAGGCATCTCCCTTGTTCAGGAACGCGTCGAGGAGGACATTTTCGCCTGTGATGTCAACAGAGAGATACGGCTCGGACGTCTGAGAGTCGATGAATGAACGGAACCTCATGACGTTCTCCTTTCCGGAGAGGTCGGGTAGTTAGATCCATCACTGCATGGTACTGATGA
>CAYUJA010000228.1:0-2740 GCA_964444875.1 uncultured Acidimicrobiaceae bacterium
CGAGCGGTCCGGAAGCGAGCCCGCGAGCGGTCCGGAAGCGAGCCCGCGAGCGGTCGACGAGCGTAGCGAGTCCTCAGCCGCCTATGTAGCTCATCTCGACGCGGGGGAACGCGATCGGTGTGCTGCCACGTAGTTCCGAATAGCGATCGTCACGGCTGCTCCAGAGGTCGGCCACGATCTGTGCGATGTCATCATCGGTGGCGCCCGTGCGCATCGGGGTCTTTATGTCGGTTCCCGACGACGCAAAGAGACATGTGTAGACGGTGCCGTCGGCTGCAAGCCGCAGCCTGGTGCAGTCGCCGCAGAACGGTTCGCTGACCGATGAGATGAACCCGATCTCACCTCCACCATCTATGAACCGATACCGTGCGGAGACCTCGCCCCTGTACGCAGCATCGACAGGTTCGAGTTCCCACCGTTGAGACAGGATCTCAAGGATCTGAGCGGACTCGAGCACCTCGTCGGACTTCCACGCGTTGGTCGTCCCGACATCCATGTACTCGATGAAGCGCACCGTGTGCCCCGTCCCACGAAAGTGGTCGACAAGGGGGATGATCTGGTGTTCGTTCCAGCCACGGCGCACGACCGCGTTGATCTTCACCGGGCCGAGGCCTGCGTCTTGTGCGGCGTCGATCGCGTCGAGTATCGCCGACACGGGCACATCGGTGTCGATGAGTTTCCGCACGACCTCATCATCTATGGCGTCGAGGCTCACCGTGACACGTGTGAGCCCGGCAGCAGCCAACGATTCCGCCTTCGCGGCCAGGAACTGGCCGTTGGTGGTCATGGCGAGGTCGTCGATACCGTCGATACTGGCAAGTCCTTCGACGAGGATCTCGATCTGTTTTCGCAGGAGCGGTTCACCGCCCGTCAGACGGATCTTCTCGAGGCCGAACCGTGAGACGATCGAGGCGAAACGCACGATCTCGTCGTACGTCAGGATCTCCGCCCTTGCGAGGTATTCGTGGTCGTCGTACAACTCACGGGGCATGCAGTAGACACAGCGAAAACTGCATCTGTCGGTCACCGATATCCGGAGGTCCCGCATGGGCCGCCCGAGTGTGTCTTCGTGCATCCCGCAACGGTAGCGGACGAACAGCTCACAGCCGACAGTTCGCTGTGACTGACCTGATGGCTGTTTCCTGATCTCCGTTACTTCGTGCTCGCAGGCTCGCGGACCCCCCTCGCTCGAAGACTCGCTTGTCCCCCCTGAAGGGAGGACGCCAAGACCTAGTTGACGAAGGTGAGGAACTCGCTGCGGGTTCTCGCGTCGGTTCTGAAGGTTCCTCGCATGGCGCTCGTAGCCATGTTCGACTCCTGTTTCTGGACGCCGCGCATCATCATGCACAGGTGTTTGCCCTCGAGGACGACACCGACGCCGTACGGGTCGAGGATCTCCTCCATTGCATCGGCGACCTGGTTGGTGAGGCGCTCCTGGACCTGGAGACGCCGTGCGTAGACGTCGAGGATCCTCGCGACCTTGGACAGGCCGATGATCTTTCCTTTCGGGAGGTACGCGATCGTTGCCTTCCCGAAGAACGGGAGCATGTGGTGCTCACACATCGAGTAGTACTCGACATCGCGTATGACGACCATCTCAGAGGCACCTTCGGCGTCGAAGATCGCGTCGTTGACGACCTCCGCTAGCGAAGTCGTGTACCCGCTTGTGAGGAAGTCCATTGCCTTGGCGACACGCAGCGGCGTCCTCGCAAGGCCCTCCCGGTCGGGATCCTCACCGATTTCGAGGAGTTGGTTGCGAACGATCTCCTCCATGCGTGGCGCGTAGACGTCCTCGACATCATCGAAGTCCTGGATAGCCCTCGTCGTGTACGGGCTGGAGAGTTTGATAGCCATGTTGGGTTTCACCTCGGGTTCTGCATCTTGGATCGACTCAGCCAGGGTGGAGAGCATCTCCCCCACAACCGGATGTACCCAGTTCGGAGCGACCTCGGCGGCTGGTATCAGCACGTGCATCTGTTTTTCGAATCCTGCTTCAGGGATGGACCAGTCCCCGTAGTCCTCGACGACGTCACCGTAGAGGATGATGTCGAGATCGATCGTCCTCGGCTCATCGGGATCGTCTGTGCGAACCCTGCCGAGGTCGTCCTCGATCGCGCGGAGTTCGCGGCGCAAAGCCTCGGGATCGAGGCGAGTCGACACGAGCGCCGCGGCGTTGTAGAAATCGGGTGCGTCCGGCGGACCGCCGACCGACCTGCTCTCGAAACATGAACTGACTGCCTTGACCTGGATGTTGCGGTTCCTGCGCAGCCTCCTGATGGCTTCGGGCAGGCACCGCTCCTTGTCCAGGTTCGAGCCGGCAAGTATCACAGCGCTCACATGTTGGTTCATCTCGACCATGTCCTACTCCTCACGTGGATGTGTCAACACGCGATCGCATGATCTTGATTCCCACAGTTCTTGCGTACCGCAGTGCACCTGGTTTATCCACCGATACCTCGACCCGCTCCACCCGTGGATCTCCGAGGCATACGTCGGCCACTTCGCTCACCAGACGCTCGACGAGCATCGGCTTGCCGGCAGCGACGTGGGCGATTATCTGTTTCGCAACGGTGCGGTAATTGACGGCGTCATCGATGTCATCTGTACGTGCAGCACGAAATGTATCAGCCCACATCACCACGTTGATACAGATGTCCTGTTCGTTGACTCGCTCATCGGGGTTGATGCCGATGATCCCAGACACGAGGAGGTCCTTGATGAAGATCTGGTCGAGAGGCAT
>CAYUJA010000229.1:0-2731 GCA_964444875.1 uncultured Acidimicrobiaceae bacterium
GGATGAGGTCGAGCGACAGGAACACACCCAGAGAGATCGCCTCCAGGAACAGGAACGTGGCGAAGTACGCCCGTGGTTTGCCACGATCGTCGACCGGGTACACCATCGATACCGTGAACAGCAACGTGGTGAGCGCGACGAGCGGCAACGACAACCCGTCGACCCCGACGATGTAGGAGATGCCGAGCGACGGGATCCAGGCAGCTTGTTCCACCAGTTGGAAGCCGGTTCCGAACTCGAAGCGTGTCCACGAGATCACCACCACGATGAGCGGGATGAAGCTGGTCCCGATCGCCAATGGGCGCGCGAAACGCTCGTACTGCTTCGGGATCATCAATGTGATTCCAGCCATCAACAACGGTAGGAAAATGGCCAATGTCAACATCTGTGTTACCTCCAGACGGCAGCGACGGCGATAGCCACCACGAGCCCGATCATCATCATCGTGTAGTAGTGATAGGACATCCCTGACTGGGTGCGGCGGCTCTGTCTGCCCGCCTCACCGACTCCCGATGCCATACGCTCGACGGTCCCGTCCACTCCCTGGTCATCGACCAGTCTGGACATCTCTGCTCCTTGAATCGTTCCCCTTCCAATGCCCCATACGACCGCGTCGATCGCTTGCTCGACCGCTTGTTTGAGGATCCGGGACATGGACTGGGTCGCCACGGCGACCGAGTCGGTGAGGCGTGTCACGACGTTGCGGTCCGTATCGAAGAGCCACCGCGCCAGGCGTGACACGGGGTCGACGATGATCACACGGGCAGCGGTGGGGATTCCCCACCACCCTGCGATGAACGTGCGCATGCGTGGAGGCATCCCGAACGCAACAAGCCAGCCCCGGCGCCATGCAACGGCTACGACGCCGATCCCGATCACGACGAGCGTCAAGGACAGCACCGTTTCGGCGAGCGTCGGCGAGAGGATCGCCCCATTTGCCCAACCCTCCAAGGTGGCGTCCCCGCCAGGGAGCCAGAGTACGCCGAGCAGCACCGTCAACCCGGCGAGTACCGCGAGCGTCACCATCTCGCCACGTCTCGGCGGCTCGTGGATCTCATCGGAGGGGCCTGGACCGTATGCGAGCATGTGGAGTCGTGCGGCGTACAGGGTGCTGAGCAGGCCGGCTGCTGCCGTCCCGAGGCCCACCCAGATGCCTGCGTGGAACGCTCCCGCCAGCACCGCCTCTTTCGTGAACGCGGCTCCCAGCGGCGGTACCGCTCCAAGGGCGAGCGCACCGATGCCGAAGAGCACCGCCACCCGTGGAAGAGCGGTTCCGAGGCGCAATTTGCCCAGATCGAGGGTGCCCCTGGCGTGGAGGGCAACCCCAGCTGCGAGGAACAGCAGCGACTTGAAGAGGGCGTGTGCGGTGAGTTGCCCGACGGCAGCCGCGGTGAATCCCGTTCCCACCGCGATCAGCATCAGTCCGTACTGTGCAGACGTCGACCCTGCGAGTGCCTTCTTGAGGTCCTGCTGTGCCAGGGTGACCATGCCTCCCGCAAGGGCAGTGACCAGACCTATTCCCACCACGATCGGGCCGAACCAGCTGACCATCGAAAGTGTCGGTTGGAGCCGGATCAGGATGTAGGCGCCCGCGGCGACCATGGTTGCCGAGTGCAGCAGTGCAGACACGGGAGTCGGGCCGGCCATGGCGGAGAACAGCCACGGGGAGAAGGGAACCTGAGCGGACTTGGCGGCCGCCGCTAACACCAGGCCTCCAGCGATGATGGCGAGCCAGCCCGGGGATACCGCGGCCAGATCGTCGTAGCGGAGGCTCCCGGTGGCGGCGAAGATGGCGCCGGCTGCCACATAGATTCCGAGGTCGCCGAAGCGGGTGGTGACGAACGCCTCTCGAGCCGATCGCGGACGGTCGGGGTCGCGCCATTCGTGACCGATCAGAACCCACGACGCCGCGCCGACCAGCTCCCATCCGATGAGCAGTGTGAGAAAGTCTGCGGCTATGACGAGAAGTTCCATCGCTGCGACGAACCAGGTCAGTGCCACCAGCAGCTTGACGATCGCACGATCACCGCCGGAATCCGTCGCGGCGAAAAGGATCACCGCGGTGGCGATCACCGGAACGAGGATCACCATGATCCGTCCGAAGTCGGTGACCGAAACCGCCAGGTCGAGGCCCCCGCCCCACGTCCACTCACCCGTCGATTGCAGTGACGCTGCTATCGCGGCTGCGACCACCGTTGTCGCCATCGCAACCACCGATGCCACCCTGGCGGCGATCGGATTGCGGCGGAGTGCCAGGATGACGGCGCCGCCGATCAGCGGAGTGAGTACGGGTAACCACACCATCAGTTGCGCAACTTCTTGAGCTTCTCGGTGATATCGGCCTTCCTCGACCGGTACACAGCCGTCACGAGCGCGAACCCGATGGCTGCCTCGATCGCCATCACCGCCAGGATCACGATCACGAGCAGTTGCCCTGCAGGGTTGCCTCCGGTCGTCCCCCACCAGAAGGTGACGGTGACGAGCACGGCCGCGTTCAGCATGAGCTCGAGGCCCATCATCATCATCACGAACGACTGCTGGCTGAGGGCGCCGTACACGCCGACACCGAAGATGGCCGCGGCAACGACGAGGAGGATGTCGATCATGATCCACCCCCGACTTCGACGTCGATGTCGATCTTCGGTTCGATGGATTCATCGAACGCGTCGCCGAAACGGCCCTGTTTGGCAGCCAGGGCGATCGCTCCGATCATGACGGCCAGGAGGGCGAC
>CAYUJA010000230.1:0-2724 GCA_964444875.1 uncultured Acidimicrobiaceae bacterium
GGATGGACGATCTCAGAGCCCCCTCTGGACCTCGTTCCTCGGCCCATCTCCCCCGCAGGACCGGGGGAGAGATCCCTTCTTGTTCCTCCCTCACGCAGTGGGGGAGGTGCCGAGCTTGCGAGGCGGAGGGGGCCAACCAACCCCTATCCGCGCATCCTCTACGTACTACTGCCTGGTTTCTCGCCGACCCCGCTCATTTGCGAAGTGCCGGCGTCCGGTGTCACACGACGGTCAGCCGTTGGAATCCACGTGATGTGAACACCGATGCGATCTCGGTGAGGTCCTCCGGGCGAGCATCGGGTATGTGGGACGCCTCAACGCGCACACCGTGGGATCGGTAACCGATGATCTTGATCTTCATGGTGGGATCGACGGTGTGCAGCCACGCAGCGGTCCGCTTGGCCGTCTCGACGCCGTCGTTGTAACCAGGCACGATGAGCAGGCGGACCTCTTCGAGTTTGCCTTTGTCTGCGAGAAACTCGATCGACGTGAGCACGTCTGTGTTGTCTCGTGCGGTCAGGTTGACGTGAACGTCGGCGTCGAAGGCCTTGAGGTCGATCATCGCGCCGTCCATCACGTCGAGGAGTCGATCCCAAACCGCGATCGGGGCAGACCCGTTGCTATCGACCAGTGTCGAGAGGTGTGCGAGGTCGTCATCCTGTTTGATGGCCCGAAAGAGCGCATCTACGAACTCGGGTTGCTGGGTCGCCTCGCCCCCTGAGACGGTGACGCCGGAGATGAACGGAGCCACGGGGCGGATCTCGGCCAGGAGTGACGCGACCTCCACGAACCTGGCAAGTGGTGTGCTGTCGTCGGGGCATACGTCGATGCAGATGTCACAGGAGGTGCAGGTGGCGCGATCGACGAGCACGAGCGGGCCCGGTTCGATGGTGAGGGCGTCTTCGGGGCACGATCGCACACAGACACCGCAACTGGTGCATCCGGTGATCGTGTACGGGTTGTGGCAGGTGATGCAGTTGAAGTTGCATCCCTGGGTGAAGATCACGAACCGATTCCCCGGGCCGTCGACGGCCGAGAACCGGATCGTGTTATTGACCAGGCCTTGGACTGCGTTCATGGATCAGGACGCGTTTGGGTGTTCGCTGGGTCACGTGGGAATTGGCGACGGACCCCGCGGCGAACACGGTACTCCCGTGACGTTCGGGCCCTTCGGCGAACCGTTCGAGATCGGACTTGCGCACGAGGTATCCGGTGATCCTCACGAACTCGTTGTCGTCGATGTTGAAGGTGAAGTCGCGCATGCCCGTGGCGAAGGCCCCGCGGATGATGTCGACCATCGCATCCGGGTTGTTCTGGACGGTGTCGTCGATCTTGAAGATGTCAGACACCCCCGCGTCGAAGTGGCGGTGGTGGGGAGAAACGGTGGCGATGTGCTCGAACGTCTCTGGTTCTCCACCTATCGGGATCCGGGTACCTGCTGTGACATTGAGGTCAGAGTCGATACCGGATTGCGAGTGTAGGAAAGCCCTGCCTCCAGCTCCCTGGCAGTACGGCATCGGTCGCTCGTCGACGAACGATCTCAGACGTTCGATGATGCGGTAGCTGAGGGCATCGGCATCACCCTGATCTCCATACCGGGCGTCGGATCCCTCGTGCTCCATGAGGATGTCGACCGCTTCGGCGAGGCCGTAGACGCCGAACATCGCAGAGAACCGCTCAAGGCTGACGATCCCCTCTCTGGCGAGGAAGTCGTGTTCGAAGAACTTCGCCTCCTCGACGAGGAACGTGATCCTCGCTTCCATGAGTTCCGAGTTGAGTTCGGCGAAGTGGGGGAGTGTGTCCGTGAGGAACTCGTCTGTGGTGCCGGTGTGGGTCAGTGCCGCCTCTTTGAGGTTGAGCCGGACGAGCGTGTGTGAGCCGCCTCCCTGTTTCATCGAGTTGTAACAGCTCGCAACGCCGTAGTTCGTCCCGAGGTCACCGACCATCATCTCGTGGTTGACGAAGTGGGGCTTGGCTGTGGCGAACACCGTTTCGACGGCGTCTCGAAGGAGGTCGTCTGGAGTGAGGACGGGATCCACCTTGAGCGAGAGGTTCGGGACCGTCTGTTTCAGTTCGCGTTCAACATCGAGGATCGTGCGCAGCACCCTATTGTCGGCGGGGCCCAGGTTGGCGTGGACGAAGCCGTCGGGAAGTATCCGGTCAAGAGCGATCCAGAAGAGCCGGAGCTTGGCCCGCAGGTCGGTATCGGAGACGTCGGTCGCGTACGGTTCGAGCAGCGAATCGATATCGCCGAGGTACACGGGCAGCCCTGTGATCGACGGTACCTGCGTGTAGAGGATCAACAGGAAGGTGAGCGCCTCGTCGAGGTTGGTCGGGGGGTCGAGTTCGAGGTGTGACGACCCCTGTTTCAACGCCTTTTCGTAGTCCGGAAGGAGATAGCGGGGCCGGTACGGCGCATGCCCTTCGTAGAGGTCAGAGATGATGCCCTTGTTGAGTGCTTCAGCACAGGTCTTGCCGACAGACACGTAGGGGAGTGCGTTCTCTGCCAGCCCCGCGAGGTAGTGCGTGCGCTGGTGGAACGTGAGCCCGGGATCGGTGACAACCGCCCTGACCTGTTGAACGAACTCTTCCTGGTTCATGGACACCTCGTTGAGCTTCGCCGCCAGTGTATCAACGGCATTGTCTGTTGTCCGTTGTCCGTTGTCCGAAACTGAAAACTGTGAACTGAAAACTGTGAACTGAAAACTGTGAACTGAAAACTGT
>CAYUJA010000231.1:0-2724 GCA_964444875.1 uncultured Acidimicrobiaceae bacterium
GCGGACTACCTCGCCGCGTACACCGACGCTATCGACAAACATCGGGGGTAGTGCCGGTGCGTAGCGCTGTAGAATCCGTATTCAACGACGAGGGGAACAGACCATGACGGTTCCAACCAGCGAACACGGTACGGACAAAGTCAAACGAGGTCTCGCTGAGATGCTCAAAGGCGGCGTCATCATGGACGTCGTCAACGCCGAGCAGGCCAAGATCGCAGAAGCTGCGGGCGCATGTGCCGTCATGTCCCTCGAACGGGTTCCGGCCGATATCCGGGCCCACGGCGGCGTTGCGAGGATGGCCGACCCCGCACGGGTCGAGGAGATCATCAACGCCGTCTCGATCCCCGTCATGGCGAAGTCCCGTATCGGCCACTTCGTCGAGGCCCAGGTACTCGAATCGCTCGGTGTCGACTACATCGACGAATCCGAAGTGCTCTCCCCCGTGGACGTCTTCCACATCGACAAACATTCGTTCACTGTTCCCTTCGTGTGCGGAGCCAAGAACCTCGGAGAGGCCCTCAGACGCATCGGCGAGGGTGCAGCAATGATCCGTACGAAGGGAGAGCCGGGGACGGGCAACGTGGTCGAAGCCGTCAAGCACATGCGTGTGATGAACACCCAGATCGCGAATCTCACGACGCTCACGCCGAACGAACTGATGAACGCCGCCCGCGACCTGCAAGCACCATACGACCTGGTCAAGGAGGTGGCGGCGACAGGCAAACTGCCGGTCGTCAACTTCGCTGCAGGTGGGATCGCCACACCGTCCGACGCAGCGCTCATGATGCAACTTGGTTGCGATGGTGTGTTCGTCGGATCCGGCGTCTTCAAGTCTGGCGATCCGGCAGAGCGTGCTTCTGCGATCGTCGAGGCGACCACGTTCTACAACGATGCCGAGAAGATCGCGAAGGTCTCGCGCAACCTGGGCGAGGCGATGGTCGGCATCAACATCGACACGCTGCCAGACAGCGAGATGATGCAGCTCAGAGGCTCATGATCGTCGGGGTTCTCGCTCTCCAGGGCGACTTTCGCGAACACATCGCGATGCTGCACTCCATCGGGGTGGACACCGTCGAGGTGCGCACACCCCTGGACCTCGACGGGGTAGATGCGCTCGTGGTCCCCGGCGGCGAATCGACGACGATCGCCAAACTGGCGCAACGCTACGGCTTGATCGAACCGATCAGACAGCGGTGTGCCGACGGTATGCCGGCCTTGGGGACCTGTGCAGGGATGATCTTTCTGGCATCCGCCACGACGATCGGCTTCCAACCCCAGCTTGGCGTCCTCGATGCCGTTGTGGAAAGGAACGCGTTCGGCAGACAGGTCGATTCGTTCGAAGCCGACCTCACGGTCGCGGGCCTCGAGGAACCCATGCACGCCGTGTTCATACGCGCCCCGTGGATCGACAAGGTCGGAGCCGACGTCGACGTGCTCGCATCCGTCAGCGACCCTGACGGTGTTGTCCATCCGGTGTTGGTACGCCAGGGCCGTATCCTTGCAAGCTCATTCCATCCGGAGTTGACGGGTGACACGCGCCTGCATCAGATGCTGGTCGATTCCGTAGGGTCAGGTTGAGGAGATCGCATGTCCGGACATTCCAAATGGGCGAACATCAAACATCGCAAGGGTCGCCAGGACGCAAAGCGGGGCAAACTCTTTGCGAAACTGATCAAGTCGATCGAGTCTGCGGCCCGCAACGGTGGTGGGGACATGTCGGCGAACCCGACGCTCGTCACCGCTGTCCAGAAGGCCAAGGACAACTCTGTTCCCAAGGACAACATCGAGCGGGCGATCGCACGGGGTGTCGGCGACGTCGACGGCGTCCAGTACGTCGAATCGTTCTATGAGGGGTACGCACCAGGGGGAGTGGCGCTGTACGTCCAGATCCTCACGGACAATCGCAACAGGGCGGCTTCAGACGTCCGGTCGGCGTTCTCCAAGAACGGTGGGAACCTCGGTGAGCCTGGCTCGGTCGGCTACCTGTTCGAGCAGAGGGGCTACATCCTTGCCACGGGGGAGGAGGACACCGTGATGATGGCGGCACTCGAAGGCGGTGCCGACGACGTGACGGCCCAGGGCGACCAGTGGGAGATAATCCTCCATCCGGGCGACCTCCAGAGCGTGCGGGCCGAACTCGAAGCTGCCGACGTGCAGATCGACTCGGCCGAAGTCACCTACCTGCCTGCGACATCGGTCGCTGTCGACGCCGCTACTGCTCCCAAGGTACTGCGTCTCGTCGACGCCCTCGATGACCTCGATGACGTTCAAGAGGTCTTTGCGAACTTCGACATACCCGACGAGGTTCTCGAAACCCTGGAGTGAGGCGGTTTCCGATAGCAGCCGTCCCCCTTAAAAGGGGGACTGTTCTCAAGAGAGCGGCCTCGGATCAGTCCGCGGACCAACACAAACCAACGACCCGACGTTGCACCTGTTCGACGGGTTCTCGATGGCAGCAGTCCCCCTGCCGTGAGGGACGGGCGAGCTTGCGAGCCAGGGGGATAACGCCCAGCCGCGAGAGCATGGCCGCGTGGTGTATCCCCCTGCATCGTCGCTGACGCTCCTCTGCCGTCCCCCTTAAAAGGGGGACTGTTCTCAAGAGAGCGGCCTCGGATCAGTCCGCGGACCAACACAAACCAACGACCCGACGTTGCACCTGTTCGACGGGTTCTCGATGGCAGCAGTCCCCCTGCCGTGAGGGACGGGCGAGCTTGCGAGCCAGGG
>CAYUJA010000232.1:0-2723 GCA_964444875.1 uncultured Acidimicrobiaceae bacterium
GATCATCGCAACACCTGCTGCTCCACCTTTGGAATGGTGTATCGAGTAGATGTTCGCGTAGTTCACAGAGAGCCGTCTGATCAACGCATCGAGTTCGACCGCTGCGGCTTCGGTCGACGCGACCTTCGACGCGTCGGTACTCGTTGGTGCCGCCAACGCGGTCCTCCAGTCGAACGCAACGACGCTCGATGCTTCCACACCCATCTGGGCAAGCAGTGGGTCGAAGTCGGCTGCCGAACCACCGTTCCCGTGGACGAGCACGAACAGCGGTTCCATCGATCTGCGGCGGCGACGGTCTGCCACCACCCCTGCTCCGAGCACACCGAGTGCCGCGAGGCCGCCCAATCCCAGTGGAACCGGTGATCCGGACGGCGCGCCGGCACCCTGAGGGAGATCGATCGGGGAAACGACGGGCGGCACGGGATCGAGAGCGACGCCATCACCGGGGACAAGGCCATCGAGGTCGGCACCAGAGAGATGAAACGCAAGGCTGAGGGCTGTCAGAGCAAAGGCCAACATGGTCACTTCCCTGAGAGGAAGTGCGAGACACCATCAGCTTGTCTGAATCCGACGCAGCATGCAAGAGGGTTGGAGAAGACGATTGGCGGGACTTCGGAAATGATCGGGGTCGGCGAGAAGCAGTAGTACGACGTACGTATGACGTAGTACGGCCCCGATCGAGGGTAGGGACCCCCCCCTCGAGGTTCGTGAGCGATACTTTGAGTTTCTGAAGGAGCCCTCGCAGAAATCGTGCATCAGCGCACACGTACACCATGCAACCAACCACTACAAGGTCTCCGAGTCGTATGACGTACTACGTCGTACGTACTACGTGCCGCCCCGCCCACATCCGAGGTACCGGTCTGTTCGCGCTGCTCTTCACGATCACAACCGTCTTCGCGGGAAGGTCCCACGCTCGTCAGATCAAGGAGTTCGATGCCCGCAAGGGACTCGGGTTGGCACGAGCAGCCAGCATCGGTGGCATCGCGTTCACGATCCTGACCGCGATCCTCATCGTTGCCGTGTTCACGAACGGAGACGCAGCGACTCGCCCCTTGCTCTGATCCGGTTCCCCGAAAACGCCGGCTGCTAGAGATCGTCCAGGGTCGATCCAAGGATCATCTTGGCTTGCTGAACATCTGTCCTGATCTGGGACACGAGAGCGTCCACCGATGCGAAGCGCTGCTCGTTGCGGATACGGTCGACGAACTCAACCCGCATGTCCTTGCCGTACAGGTCGATATCGATGTCGAAGAGGTACACCTCGATCATCTCGGTGCTGCCGCCGAACGTTGGCCGTGTGCCGACGTTGCAGACACCGGGGTATGTGACCTCATCTACGGTGCACAGCACGGCGTACACCCCACCTGCTGGGCGAACGAGACTCGGTGGCATCGTGACGTTGGCTGTTGGGAACCCGATCGTGCGCCCGCGAGCATCCCCCTGCACGACGACGCCCGAGATAGCGAACCGGCGACCGAGCATTCGAGCGGCGAGTTCCACGCCCCCCGATGCGATCGCGGCGCGAATCGCTGAGGATCTGACCTCTGTTCCGTGCAGGTCGACGATCGGCGTCTCGATCACTGTGAACCCTCTGTCCTGCCCAAGGATGCGGAGCGTGTCGACGGTTCCTTTCGCGTCAGCCCCGAATCGAAACCCGGTTCCCACGGCCACCGCCCCGGCGTTGAGTCCTTCAACGACATAGGTGTCGACGAACTCCGCAGGTGATAACGTCCGCGTCTCGTCTGTGAAATCGATGACGGCAGCCGCTTCGAGGCCGGCATCCGCGAACAGTTCCAGCCGGTCCTTGAGCGACGAGAGCGCCGGGGGCGACTCTGACCCCGTGATCACAGAAACAGGATGCGTGCCGAACGTGAGCGCCGCCATGGGAAGGTCGGGAACCTCCTGCTCGAGAGCTCTCAACACGGCGAGGTGCCCTCTGTGGACACCGTCGAACACGCCGATGGCAACGGCGTACCGCTCTCCATCGGGGTTCCACCCCGCCGGGTCTCCGGTGAACACCTTCATTGGATCACGACTTCCGGGACGAGTGCTCCATCGTCATTTCGATACATGGCTATCAGCTTGCCGTCTCTGTCACTGATACGCAAGAAGTCCTGTGCGCGGACGTTGTCGGGAGCGACGTGTGCTGGCAACTCGCGCCCGTTCCTCACCTGGAACGCCATGGACTCGTCAACGCGCAACTCAGGGAACCCCTCGAGGACTGAACCGGGATCGAGGATGATCCGGTCGACGTCGTCGTTGTCAGCGGCCTCGACGATCTCATCGATGGTCAACGCATCCCTGACGTGGATAGACCCGTTGCGCACGCGCCTCAACGCTGTGAGATGTGCACGGCCTCCAACGGCCCGGCCGAGATCGTCTGCGAGCGTGCGAATGTACGTTCCCGTCGAACACACCGTGCGAAAGGTGATCTCCGGATAGTCAGACGGTGCCAGATCGATCAACTCGAGTTTGTCGATGGTGACCGTCCGTGCCTCGCGTTCGACGACCTTGCCTTCGCGCGCGAGTTCGTACAACCGCTTCCCCTCCACCTTGCGCGCCGACACCATCGGAGGTATCTGCATGATCTCACCGGTGAATCGTTCCATCGCCGTGCGCACCTCGTCTTCGGTCACAGGGAGCGGATCACGCGAAACGATGGCACCGTCGGCATCGAGTGAATCTGTTGCGACACCAAAGAGCGCCGTAGCAAGATACTC
>CAYUJA010000233.1:0-2699 GCA_964444875.1 uncultured Acidimicrobiaceae bacterium
GGACGCGCCGAGATGGTGCGTGCCGTGCTCGAAGGCGTGGCCTACAACACCCGCTGGCTGCTCGAGACCGTGGAGCGTTTCACGAAGCGGCGTCTCGACCACATCGCGATGGTCGGCGGTGGCGCCCAGTCCGAGCTGTGGGCACAGATCCATGCGGACGTCCTCGACCGTGTCATCGTACGGCGGGAGGACCCGATCTGGGTGAACGTGCGCGGGGCAGGGATGCTCGGCCATGCAGCGCTCGGGCACATCTCGTGGAACGACATCGACTCGATGGTGCCGACCGCTCAAGCCCATGAACCCGACCCTGGGAACCGCGCGGTGTACGACGACCTGTACGCGGCCTTCCGCAGCATCCACAAGGCCAACCGCGGCATCTACCGCCGCCTCAACGGATGAGACACCTATGAGCGCCATCGACCGTGCCAGGAAGCTGATCGACAGACTCCCGCCGAGCATCGCCTCCGCACTGATCGGAGCCGCGACGAAGATCCCGAAGGTGCGCGCCGGCATGGAGTCCGAGTACGAGTCGATGCTCGACGCCGCCCCCGTGTCGCGCCCCGACGCCGACGTTGCGGTATACACGCACATTCCCGAAGCTGGCCTCGATCGGGACGCCATCCTGACAGACATCGCAGCACTCGCAGACGAGGAACAGGGCGAATGGAGTGAGGGGTACGCATCGGGTGCCGTCTACCACGGCGACGCCGCACACATCGAGTTCCTGAACAAGGTGTACGCCTTGCAGTCCCAGTCGAACCCGCTGCACCTCGACCTGTGGCCTTCGGGGATGAAATTCGAATCTGAGGTCGTCGCGATGACCGCCGACATGCTCGGAGCCGGGGCGGCCGCCCAACACGGCGACGAGATCGTGGGAACGGTGACATCCGGCGGCACCGAATCCATCATCATGGCGATGAAGGCCTACCGGGACCGGGCAGGGATCTCGAAACCTCAGATGGTCATACCGGATTCCGCCCACGTCGCGTTCGACAAAGCAGCGGCCTACTTCGGATACGACCAGGTCCGTGTGCCTGTGACGAAGGACTACACCGCAGACGTCAACGCGATGGCCAAGGCCGTAACGAAACGAACCGTCGTCGTCGCCGGTTCGACACCGGGGTTCCCCCATGGGGTCATCGACCCGATCGCTGAACTCGCCGATATGGCGAGGGAACGGGGCATCGGGTTCCACACCGATGCCTGCCTCGGTGGTTTCGTGCTCCCGTGGGCGCAGCAACTGGGCTACGACGTTCCGGCATTCGACTTCCGGGTACCGGGGGTCACGTCGATGTCTGCCGACACGCACAAGTACGGATACGCGGCCAAGGGCACCTCCGTCGTCCTCTACCGGGGACGCGACCTTCGCAGGCACCAGTTCTACGTCGCAACAGAATGGCCGGGCGGCCTGTACTACTCCCCCACCCTTGCAGGTAGTCGCCCAGGCGCACTGCTGGCGTCCGCATGGGCTGCGCTGCTATCGGTTGGTGAGGACGGCTACCTCCGTGCAACGAAGGCGATCCTCGAGACGGGTGCTGAGATTCGCAAGGGCATCTCAGCCATCGACGGGCTCTACGTGCTCGGTGACCCGCTGTGGGTGATCGCCTTTGCATCCGAAGACATCAACATCTACGAAGTGATGGCCAGGATGGCCGAACGCGGATGGAGCTTGAACGGCTTACATCACCCACCGGCGGTCCATATCGCACTCACGCTACGCCACACCCAGCCCGGTGTATCCGAGCGCTTCCTCGCCGACCTCGCAACGGTTGTCGACCAGACAAGGAGAGCGGGCGGTGACGCGACGACCGGTGCCGCTCCGATGTACGGGATGGCCGCAACGTTCCCTGCACGTGGCGCTGTGAACGAACTCATGCTCCGCTACATCGACCGCATCTACGAGGTCGACGACGAGTAGCGGCCGATGCTGTGTCTGTTATTCAGGACGAGCGCGACAATACGGGTATGGGCACATGGAACATCTTGAAGCCTCCCCTCGCGGTAGGCGCTGTTTTCGCCGGTCAGATGGCTCGCGCTATCTACCGCGACGACCTGCCGACGCTCGAGAACCAGGACCCATCGGGTACCTTCGGATCACCGGACGCACCACCGCTCACCATCGTGTTCCTCGGTGACAGTTCCGTCACTGCGCCGGGCGTGCAACCGCTCGACCATTCCTGGCCACGCCAGCTAGCGATCCATCTCGGCGCCAGCTACCACGTCACCGCTGTGAGCGTCGCGGAGGGCGGGGCGAAGGTGCGAGACGTACTAGCCAACCAACTCGACGCCGCGCTTGGAGCCCACCCCGACATCGCGTACATCTCCGTCGGCTCGAACGACGCGCTGCGTGGCACGCCGACTGCCCGCTTCGAGACGGACTACGACAGCCTCGTGGGACGCTTGCACGGTGCTGTTCCGGCGGTCGGCCTGTCTGGTATCGGTGACCTTGGCACCATCCCCCGCCTTCCCGACCTCGCCAGGGGTATCGCCCGCGTCAGGGCCCGATCGATCGACGTGGCCATCGCACGCGTCTCGCAAAGCTATCCCCGTGCCGTCAAATCCAATGCGTGGGACGTCATGGAGGGCCTGTTCACACGGGAGTCCGATATGTTCGGTGACGACCTCTTCCACGCCTCAGCCGAGGGCCACCTCGCGTTCTCCGACGTCGCCAAACCCGTGGCCGACCGACTCGTCGAGAT
>CAYUJA010000234.1:0-2698 GCA_964444875.1 uncultured Acidimicrobiaceae bacterium
ATGAGCGCTCCGAGTACCCATGCGATCTGGAACATCGTCTCGGCGTTCGTGAAGGCGCGCCCGCGTTCTCGTGCAGGTAGGGCGACATGCATCATGCCGTCGAAGGCGAACTTGGCCGTCCCCCATGAGAACCCCGCAGCCAGAGCAAGGACGATCCCGGCAACGAAGGTGAGGGCCTGGGCTCCGATGAACGCGGCCATTGCCATCACCGCAAGAGAGCCAACGACCATGGGTTCCTCGCGTACGAACCGTCCGAGGGCGGGTGCCATCCATGCCGACACGAAAAAGCCGAACCCGGCGGCAGCGAGCAAGGCCGCAAGGTTCGCGATACTCGCATCGGCATCTCTGAACGAGAAGGCGACGAGCAGAACGAGATAGCCGTTGAGGAACCGGACGCTCGCCGTTGCAAAGCGGGCAAGCCGGAGCGCTCTCGGTAACGAATACCGCCCGCCGTTCCGGCGCTGAGCCTGCAACCGGACGGGAGGAAGTTGCGTCGCCGACACCGCAGACACGATGTACAGAGCGATGGCGCCGATCAACACCGGCCCACCACCGAGCCACACCTCGAGGAGGACGGCAACAGGCACGACAACGGCGGCCGCGATCAACCCCGCCCTGGCAAGCCTCGCGTTCGCATCGATGAGCTCATCGGCGTTTCTCACAACAACCGGAAGGACGCTGGCCCTGGCGATACCGTAGAACCGCGAGAGCACGAGAAGGAGGAACGCCAGAGGGAAGAGCCAGAACGAGTCGAGGGCGAACCCAAGTCCGATCGCCACGAGCACACGCCCCGAGGATGCCAGCACCAGGCCTGCACGGTACGCACCTGGTGCGCGATCGAACACCCGTCCAAGCAGTGGGCCGATCGCGGCGAAGGGAGCGAGCGTCACGAGAAGGTACACGGCAACGTTCTGTCTGGCATCTGTGGACGGGACCGAGAAGAACAGCGTGCCTGCCAACGCCACAGCTACAACGGCATCCCCTGCGACCGAGGCCGCGTGGCTCTCGGCCAGCCTGCCGTACCCGTTGCCCCATCCGCGGAACACCGATGTGAAAGCGGCGAGGAACGAACGGAGCAACCACCCGGCGGTCAGTTCTTCACGTTGCCCACGAGTTCCGGCGTTCTGCATCTTCACCACGATACCCGCCATCGGAGGGGCGTGTCATCAGGACTTTGGCGTCCAGAGGCGCCGTATATGGCGGTTCTGGACGCCAAAGTCCTGATGGCGGTTCTACAACAGCTGGGTGGCGAGTTCGGCGAGGGGGCTTCGGACGGTGCGTTCCATCGTGATGTGCCCGAACATCGGGTTGCCTTTGAACTTCTCGATCATCGCAGCGAGGCCGCCAAATGGCGAGATGTACGGGTTGTCGACCTGTGTGAGATCCCCGCAGAAGACAACCTTCGAGTTCGCTCCCATCCGGGTCAGGATCACCTTCAACGTCGAGAGTTCCAGGTTCTGCGCCTCATCGACGATCACGAGTTCCCCTGCAATCGAACGACCGCGTAGATATGTGATGGCTGCGAGTTCGAGCACATCTCTGTCGAACAGTTCCTCAACAGCCTCTCGCGGGTTACCTCCCTCGCCGCCAAAGAGCGTGTACAGGTTGTCATGGACCGCCGCCATCCACGGCTCGAGTTTCTCCATGAGGTCGCCGGGGAGAAACCCGACCTCCTGCCGGCCGACGGCGATCAGGGGCCGATAGACCGACACTCTCCGGTAGCGGCCCATCTCGACCACCTGTTCAAGGGCCGCGGCCAGTGAGAGGAACGTCTTTCCCGTCCCCGCCATACCCATGATCGACACCGCGGAAACATCCGGATCGAGGAGGAGGTCGGCGGCGAACGCCTGCCGGGTGTTCTTGGTTTCGATGCCGAACAGGTGCCGAGATCCCGCCACGCGCACCACCATGGGATCGACCCCATCTTCTGCGACACGCGCAAGGGCAGATGCCGAACCAGGCCCCTTCAAGATGAGGTACTGGTTGATGATCCCATCGAGCTCGGGGATGACGACCTTGCCGGAGTCGTAGATCTCGTTGATGACATCCGCATCGACCTCGATCGTCGCGACGCCGCTGTAACTCTCATCAACGATGACTGCGTCCCCGCGGTAGTCCTCGACGGGGACGTGCAGCTGTGCACCCTTGATCCGCAGCGCCGCATCCCTCGTGACGAGGACCGCATCATGACCTTCATCACGCAGGTTCAAGCATGTCGCGAGGATCCTGTGGTCTGCTGTGGTCGGGTCGAGCACTTCGGGCAACCGATCGGAGTTCACGCCGTTGATCTCGATGCGCAGGGAACCGCCTCCAGGGAGAGCGTGGGCAGATGCGAGGCCACCGTCGACCGATGCCCCCATCTCCTCGAGCAGCCTGATCGCGGTGCGAGCGTTCGTGCCGATCTCATCCATACGGCTCTTCTGTTTGTCAAGCTCTTCGATGACGACCAGAGGAAGGACAACCGCATGTTCATCGAAACGAACCATGGCTTTGGGGTCGGCAAGCAACACACACGTGTCGAGCACGTAGGTTCTCTGGATCGACCCCGTCGTGGTGTTCTGTCGCCGCACGACAACTACCTTGCTAGACAATCGCAAGAATTGCAAGCATGTGATTCACCACAGCCGACGGCCGACAGCGAAGGCCATCCCCCTTTCAAGGGGGATAAGCGACGAGCCCTGCGAGGAGCTAGGGGGAT
>CAYUJA010000235.1:0-2697 GCA_964444875.1 uncultured Acidimicrobiaceae bacterium
GCCATCTGTTCCTGCCAAATGACATGACGAAGAACCTTCCCCCGATCGATCAGTCGTGGTCGAACTTCTCCGGAGGAGAGAACTCCGAGTACGACGTCATCGCCCGGTTCCAGGAAGTCGTCTACGAAGGGGACCGTCGCCAGAGGCTCGGCGAGTTCCTCGCCGGACTCGAACCGCCAGGCGACGAACCGGCACTGAACTTCATCCACTCACTCCTCCCCCATGTTCCGTGGACACTTCTGGCATCCGGCCAGATCTACCCGAACTCGGGTGTCGCCCCCGGGAGCAAGAGTCCGGGGTGGGGAAGCGACCCATGGCTCGTCGACCAGGCATATCAACGACACCTCGTTCAGACCCAGTTCGTCGATACCTTTGTCGGCGAGGTGATCGACGACCTCAAAACCAACGGCACCTACGACGACACGCTCATCATCGTGATGGCAGACCACGGGGTCACCGTGCGCCCGGACATCTATCACCGCAGAGAGGCCACGGAGGACACCATCGGCGATATCGCCGCCATCCCGCTGTTCATCAAGTATCCCGACCAGGAAGGCGGCGGTGTCATCGATGACTACCGCGCTGAGATCGTCGATGTACTCCCCACGATCGCCGATGTACTCGATGTCGATATCCCGTGGGCCGTCGATGGGACCTCGCTGTTGTCGGGGGAACGACCAGAGCGGACCGAGAGTCAGATCGACGGATCGAACGGGGTCATCACGTTCGGCGTCGATGGCTCACAAGCACGGGCTATCGCCGAAGGAAAGATCGACAGCTTCGGGACGACGGGTCCCTTCGGGCTTGCACCACCGGGCCAGGCGGACCTCCTCGGTGTCTCGATCGCAGATGTCGACGTCCAGACCAACAGCGGTACCAACGCGACGATCAGGAACACCAACGCCTACGCCGACATCGATCTGGACGGGCCGGAGATCCCCTCATGGATCAGCGGGGTCATCACTCCAAAGCCATCTGACGCAGGCGATCTGATCGTGGCTGTGGCGGTCAACGGACAGATCGCCGCCGTCACCCGAACCTTCGTCAACGATGACCGCAATGTGGAGTACGGTGCGTTGATCCCCCCGAACGCGTTCCGAGATGGCGCCAACAGGGTCGACCTCATCCTCGTACAGGGTGAGGGAACCGACAGGACCTTCGCCCTGGTAGGCGGCACGGCCCGGTGAGCCACGATGATCCGCTCGCCCCTGCGGCTGTGCTCAACCGATCTTGCCGGATATGTGGGTGACCGTAGAGCCGCCTACCCAGATGTCGGTTTCGTCGCTGGTGACGTAGATCCGTCCGGCCCTGCCGATCGCAGTACCCTGCGCTGCGACGTAGGAGCGAGGCGCACGACCGGATCCGATCAGCCACTGCGCGAGCGACGCGTTGAGGCTGCCGGTGACAGGATCCTCGATGAGTTGGGACTTGTCGTCCGGGAAGAACGCTCTCACCTCGAAGTCGACCTCGCTGCCATCTGGATGTGGTGCCGTGACACCGATGAAGAGCCCTTCCGATCCGCTGTAGCGGCCGACGTCTGGCTCGAGCGCGAGAACGGATTCGCGGTCTTCGAGCAGGATCCCGACCCACCCCGGCCCGTTGTCCACCCACCCGGCATCAACGACCACTCCTGGATCGATACCGAGAACCGCAGAAACATCACCGAGGAACGACTCATCGACTGGCCCGCTGCGGATCAGCGGTGGGGCAGCGAACGACAATCGTTCCTGTCTCCTCAACGGGACCAGACCTATGCCACACTCCTGCACGATGGTCTCACCGGCCGGAACCCCACCGCTGCTCAACCATGCATGACAGGTGCCGAGGGTCGGGTGCCCGGCGAACGGCAACTCCCCCTCGAGCGTGAAGATCCGCACCCGATAATCGGCCTCATCGGTCGTGGGTGGGAGCAGGAACGTCGTCTCAGACAGATTCAGCCACCGGGTGATCGCCAGCATCTCGTCTGTGTCCATCCCTTCGGCATCGTGCACGACGGCGACCGGATTGCCGGAGTACGGACCCGACCCGAATACATCGATCATCTGAAAATGATGTCCCATGGCGATCACCATACAGCCCCTTGGAGTCCGCCACGGCGCCACAGGCGACGCCTCACGCGTCGCCTGTGGCGATCGAACTGTGGGTCAGGAGCCAACCCGCAGATCCTCCGGGTTGGCTCTGTGCTCTAGCGATCGACGGTCATACAGGCACCGTCTCCCTGTCTGTCTCCTCGTCGAACTCCTCAGATGGCGTACCTTCGATCGAGACGTTCGGGATCCACTCGAGCCAGGACGGCAGGTACCAGTTCCGCTCGCCGAGCAGTTTCATCGATGCGGGCACGAGGATCGTCCTCACGATCGTGGCGTCGAGCAGGACGGCAACGGCAAGCCCGAAGCCCATCTGCTGGAACGTCGGCAAGCGCCCCGCCGCGAAACCCGCGAACACGGCGACCATGATGGCTGCCGCCCCGGTAATCAGGGCACCTGTCGTGCGCAATCCGTAGGCGACCGACTCTGTGTTGTCCTTCGTGATGTCGAACCGCTCCTTGATCCTCGACAGTAAGAACACGTGGTAGTCCATGGACAACCCGAAGAGCACGGAGAACAGGAACAGCGGTATCCAGTCCTCGATGACCTCGACCTGGCTGAACCCGAGGAACGATGCGATGTCCTTGACCCACTGCGGCCCGACACCGAC
>CAYUJA010000236.1:0-2695 GCA_964444875.1 uncultured Acidimicrobiaceae bacterium
CCGATCCCGGCAGGTGCCGTTGCGTACATCGTGTTCAAACGCAAGTTCGGCAAGCCGATGCCGATCGAGATCCAGCCGACCTGACGGACCCCGACCTCAGGACTTTGGCGTCCAGAACCGCCATATACGGCGCATCTGGACGCCAAAGTCCTGAATGCGGCGTCGTTAGTCGAGTCTGGCTGCGAGGCCGCCGATGATGATGTCGAGTCCGAACGCGAACTCCGTGCCGTACTCGCACTGGGCCAGCAGCGGGGCGAGGCGAGCGACGTTCGGATAGTCATCGGCGACCCGTTCGAGTTGGTCGACCAGGTCGTGTTCGTGGTGATGGACGATGCCGGGATTCGATGCCTGTTGGAAGGCGTACCCCATCGTGTGTGATGCGAGCATCTGCCATGCGTGGTGTGCGTCTTCGTCGCTGAACCCGGCGCTGTTGAGCGTGGCGAACACGCGGTCCGTGAATCGGAGTGCCGCAGGTCCAAAGCTCCCTCTCAGCATCAGCAGGCTCACCGTCCACGGATGGGCAGTGAACGCATCCATGCCGGCCATCCCGAGGCGACGGATCTCCTCCTGCCAATCCTCTCCAGGGTCGGGGAGAGGGATCGAGGCGAACACATAGTCGATCATCCCGTCGTAGATGTCGTCCTTGTTGGCGACATGGTTGTACAGCGACATCGCCTCGACGCCCAGCGTGTGTCCGAGTTTCCGCATCGAAAGGGACTCGACCCCGTTCGTATCGGCGAACGCAACGGCGGCATCGATGATCCGATCCCTCGTGAGCGGTTCCCTGGTGCGTGTTGCCATGTCTGCATCGTAGGGCAAAGAAATCTCCAAGTCATCCTTGACAAGCTTACGCCGTATGTATATATTTACGCCGTAAACATACGCTGTACGCTTACATCGTACACCACCACAAAGGGGAACACAATGAAATTCGGTACACAATCCCTTGCACGAACAAGTGCCATGCACCCGTGGAGGACGCTTGGCATCTGGGTCGTGCTCTTGATCACCGCAGGCGTGCTGTCGTCTCAGTTGTTGGGCAGCGCACTCACGACCTCGGTGAGTTTCACGGACGATCCTGAATCAACTCGCGCCGCTGCGCTCATCGAAAAGGTCAGAGGCGAGTCGGCGAACACCGAGTTCATCGTCGTTGCTCACGACACGCTGACTGCCGGCGACCCGGCGTTCGTCGCCTATGTCGCATCCGTTCAAGAGACGGTGGCATCGCTTGATCCCAGCGTCGTCCTCGGTGTCGGCTCGTATCTGACCCAGAACGGACCGGTCAGTGAATCTGGCCGAACGGCTCTTCTGCCTGTGATGCTCTCCGGTGATGACCCAGACGTGGTGTCCGACAATGCCAAGATACTTGATGAAACCATCGATGCCATGAGCACACCTGCAGGGTTCGAGACCCTCGTCGCTGGACCCCAGACGGTGGCCAATGACGTCAACCGTGTTGCCGAAGAGGATCTCGCGACCGGGGAGATGATCGGCGTAGCCGTCGCCCTCGTTGTGCTGGTTCTCGTCTTCGGCACCGTCGTGTCTGGCGTGATCCCGATCGTGCTCGGTGTCGTGTCGATCGCCGTGTCCCTGGGCCTTGCTGCCCTCGTTGGTCAGGTGTTCGAACTCAGCTTCTTCGTCACGAACATGATCTCGATGATCGGATTGGCCGTTGGCATCGACTACTCCCTGTTCATCGTGTCGCGGTATCGAGAAGAGCGTGCACGCGGCCTGGACAAGATCGATGCCATCGTCCGTTCAGGCGGTACCGCGAGTCGTGCGGTCTTCTTCTCCGGTATGACGGTCGTTTTCGCGCT
Organism: uncultured Acidimicrobiaceae bacterium; assembly: GCA_964444875.1. Taxonomy (GTDB): domain Bacteria; phylum Actinomycetota; class Acidimicrobiia; order Spongiisociales; family UBA5794; genus JAMBLL01. Next base: position 1,818 of record CAYUJA010000236.1, read on the forward strand.
CATCGGGATGTTGCTGCTTCCCAACACGATCTTCCGCTCGCTTGGTACGGGTGCGATCCTCGTGGTTCTCGTAGCGGTTGCCGCGTCGATGACGCTGCTGCCGGCGGTCCTGTCGGTCCTCGGCGACAAGATCAACTGGTTACGGGTCCGCAGGCGGGGTTCCCTCGATAGCACGAGTACGTTCTGGGACAGGGTCACGAACGTTGTGATGGGCAAGCCCGTGCTGTCTCTGATCGCCTCGGCGGGGATACTGCTCGTGTTCGCGACGAGTTTCCTGTGGATCGAGACCGGATTCGCCGGTGTCTCCACGCTGCCCGACGAGATCGAGTCCAAGCAGGCCTTCGAGATCCTCGAGTCCGAGTTCAGTGGCGGCCTCGCATCTCCGGTGGAGATCGTCGTCGAGGGTGCATCAGTCGACCAGACCGTCGCAGCTCTCGACACCGCCATCGCTCTCGACGGAAGATTCGGGCCCACGTCGCTCGATCCCGGTTCGACCGGTGACCTGGCCATCCTGTCGGTCGTGCTTCCCGGTGATGTCAATTCGGTCGAATCGATCGATTCGGTGCGCGACCTTCGGTCAGACATCGTTCCTACGGCAGCCGCACCAGGCACTGTCGTGTATGTCGGCGGTGAGACGGCGATCACCGTGGACTTCCTCAGCCAGACCGATACCTACACACCGATCGTCTTCGCCGTCGTGCTCGGGTTGAGTTTCGTGCTCTTGACGGTCGCCTTCCGTTCGATAGTGATCCCGGCGAAGGCGATCGTGATGAACCTGCTGAGCGTCGGGGCAGCCTACGGACTCGTCGTCGCCTTCTTCCAGGTCGGTGTCGGGCCGCAGTGGGTCAAGGACATCGCATCGTTCCTCGGGTTCAGCC
>CAYUJA010000237.1:0-2678 GCA_964444875.1 uncultured Acidimicrobiaceae bacterium
GGGGAGGGATCCTTGCGGTGCCGAAGGGACAGACCGAGGCGGCGATGGCTGTCGGGCTCAAACGGAGTCAGCTCCTACGACTGATCATCCTCCCACAGGCGTTCAGGATCATCCTCCCACCGCTTGGGAACCAGTACCTGAACCTGGCGAAGAACACATCGCTCGGTCTCGCCGTGGCCTATGCCGATATCGTCGCCGTTGGTTTCACGATCATGAACCAGACAGGGCAGTCGTTGCCCATCGTGATCGTGTGGATGTCGTTCTTCCTGACGGTGAGCCTGTCGCTCTCTGCAGTCGTGAACTACTACAACCGCAAGATGATGCTGGTGGAGCGTTGATATGTCAGAAGTGATCACCGCACCAGAACTCGAGTTCGCTCCGGAACCACCTCCAAAGGGAGCGACGTTGTGGCTCAAAGAGAACCTCTTCGCAACACCGATGAGCGCTGTCCTGAGCATCGTGTCGATACTTGTTGCGGTTCTCGCCTACAGGGCTTTGTTGAATTTCATCCTGGATCCGCTACGGCGATGGGATGCCGTTACGTTCAACATGAAGCTGCTCATGGTTCAGGCGTACCCAGGCGAAGAACTGTGGCGGGTGTGGCTCACTGTGGGGATCGTCGTGTTCCTCCTGGCTGCCTCGTTCGGCGTGTGGAGGTTGGGCGGAATGGCCGAGCCACGCGCTGTTGGCAAGATACTCATGGGTGTCGGTGGTGTATTCGTACTCGGAGCCCTCATCTCTCCCATCTCCACAAACCCTCAGATCGCTTGGGGCGGGATCGGGGTCGTGCTCGTAGTTGGTGGGTATGCCCTACGGAAGTTCTCGGGAGAAAAAGCGAAGGAACCGATCATCCCGGTCCTGGGCGTCGTCGGAATCCTCATCGTGGTGGCGCTCGCCCTGATCTGGACGATATCCGTTCCGGTGCCTGCCAAATTCGTCGACGGCCAGGTCATCACCAGCGCGGCCGAAGCGACAGGAATTCGCGGCAACCAGATCAAGGTTCTGCTACCTATCGCGGCAAGCACGACGTTGCCCTGGACGATCATCGCGGCGGTCGGAGCGGTCGCCTACATGCTGTTCAGATTCATCGGTGACCGTTTCATCGGTGGGCTGAAGAAGACCCTGCTGATTCTGTGGACGCTCAGTTTCCCTGTGCTGGTTCTGGTCTTGTTGCGGAATCCCGAGTGGGACTTCGGCCAGGGACTCAAGGTGTACCTTCCGGCGCTCGTCCTGTTCGGCACTGTCGGCACCGCCGTTCTGTGGTTCGTCGCGCGCCCGGCGACCGGCGAGATCGGTCGCATCATCGGCGGAATCCTGCTTGTCGGCGCGTTCGCGACCTTCCTCTTCCCCATGCCCTTCATATTCCGGTTCTTGATGCTGCTCATCGCTCTGTTCGGCCTGGCGGGTCCGACCTTTGGGGGCGAAGGCGTAAAAGGGCTCATCATGGGCTGGTTGACCATGGCCACCTTGATAGCGTTCTTCACCTTTGTCTTCGCCACACAGTCCGGGATCGACGTGCCCGGCAACTTCTTCCTTGGCGGTCTATCACTCACGATCGTGCTTGCGATCACGGCGATCGTCCTTTCGTTCCCGCTCGGGCTTGTTCTCGCGCTCGGTCGAACATCCACGATGCCGATCTTCAGGCTGCTTTCGACTGCCTATATCGAGCTGATCCGCGGTGTTCCGTTGATCACATGGCTTCTGATCGCATTCTTGATGCTGCCTGTCGCCCTGCCGGATGGAATCACGGTCGGCGGTGTGGCGCGTGCTATCGCTGCGATGGCTTTCTTCAACGCTGCGTATCTTGCCGAGAACGTGCGTGGTGGTCTCCAGTCGGTATCGGCCGGACAGAAGGAGGCGGCCAAAGCGCTCGGTCTGACCACGCTGCAAGAAACTGTCTTCATCACGTTGCCTCAGGCGCTGCGTGCGGTTCTGCCGGCGCTCGTTGGCCAGACGATCGCCCTGTTCAAGGACACGTCGCTCGTGACGATCGTCGGTCTCTTCGACTTCCTCCACATCGCACGTTCGGTCATCCCGTCACAGAGCCAGCCGTTCAACTTCATCGGATCTGTCAAGGAGACCTTGCTCTTTACGGCCCTGGTCTATTGGCTGTTCACGTTCACCTTCTCGCGGATCAGCCTGCGCCTCGAGAAGAAACTCGGCGTCGGCGAGCGCTAGGTGAAAGATCTCACAAGGAGCCAACATGTCAGATAACAGCATGTCAGAAAACGGACAGGCGACAGAGCGAACGCTCGGTGACCCGATCGTGATCACGGAGGGTGTCAAGAAGTGGTTCGGCGACTTCCAGGCGCTCAAGGGTGTCACCGCGACCGTGCACGAACGCGAGGTTGTTGTCATCATCGGGCCTTCGGGGTCCGGTAAGTCGACCTACATTCGCTGCATCAACCGACTCGAGGCCCACCAGGAGGGCACGATCATCGTCGACGGCACAGAGCTGACGAACGACATCAAGAACGTAGAGAAGATCCGCTCTGAGGTCGGCATGGTGTTCCAGCAGTTCAACCTCTTCCCGCATCTGACCGTGCTCGACAACATCACACTTGCCCCCCAGTGGGTGCGCAAGCAGCCAAAGGCCGAGGCCGAGGAGTTCGCCATGGGCCTTCTCGAGCGTGTCGGTATCCCCGAGCAGGCAGAGAAGTACCCCGGCCAGCTCTCGG
>CAYUJA010000238.1:0-2671 GCA_964444875.1 uncultured Acidimicrobiaceae bacterium
AGTTTGGTCAAAGCGATCTCAGTGAGTCCATTCACCCTGGCGGAGTACCGCAGTGCCACCATGTCCAACCAGCCACATCGTCTTCGCCTGCCCGTCACGACCCCGTACTCACCTCCGATATCGATCAACGCGTCTCCGGTCTCGTCGTGGAGTTCCGTGGGGAACGGTCCCGTGCCGACACGCGAGATGTACGCCTTCGTGACTCCGATGACATTGTCGATCAGTGTCGGGCCGATACCTATGCCCACGGGGGCGCCACCGGCGGTGGGGTTCGACGAGGTGACGAACGGGTAGGTGCCGTGGTCGATATCGAGCAGGGTTCCCTGCCCTCCTTCGAACAGCACGTTCTGGCCGCTGGTGACAGCGTTGTAGACGAGCAGGGAAGTGTCGGTCACGTGCGGTGCGAGTCGATCCGTGTAGCCAAGGTACTCCTCGGCGATCTCGTCGAAGTCGAGGGGCAGCTGGTTGTACACCTTCACCAGGATCTTGTTCTTCATCTTGAGCGCGACATCGAGCTTCTCGAGGAAGATCTTCTCATCGAAGAGGTCCTGGACGCGGATGCCGACGCGGGAGAACTTGTCGGTGTACGCAGGGCCGATGCCCCGCTTCGTCGTTCCGATCATCGCTTTGCCGAGGTACCGCTCGATCACAGCGTCGAGTTTCCGGTGGTACGGCATGATCAGGTGGGCGTTGTTGGAGACCTTCACCTTCGAAGGGTCGATCCCGCGTTTCGTGAGGGTCTCTTTCTCTTCGAAGAACCACTTCGGATCCACGACGACGCCGTTGCCGATGACAGGCGTCACCGTGGGATAGAGGACTCCCGACGGGATCAGGCTCAAGGCGAACTTCTGGTCGCCGATGACGATCGTATGTCCGGCGTTGTTACCGCCCTGGTATCTGACGACGACGTCGGCTTTCTCTGAGAGCAGGTCGGTGATCTTGCCCTTGCCCTCATCGCCCCACTGGGCTCCAAGGATCACTGAAGCGGGCATCGGGGTCCTCCGGTGTTTGAGCTATGTGGCTGAGCTATCAGGACGATTGTAGGCATCAGTTCACAGTCGTCAGTTCACAGTCGACAGTCAGAAGAACGGAGCTTGCAGACAGGGAACGAAACCCCTCCAGAGAGCACTCCTTCCCCGTGTCTGGAGCGGTCGCTGATGGCTTGAACTGTCAACTGTGGACTGTGAACTGTGAACTCCCGTTATAAACAAATCTGTAGAAATACCGATTGCGCTTGTGGTCTAGAACGAAGTCTTGCTACTTTACAGATGCCACCGTTCCCGGAACGGCGGCGAACGGTGTTTCTCACCGTGTACCTATTAGCTAATAAAGGAGGGGTTACAGCATGCTGAAACGACTTGCTGTGCTCTTTGCTGTCCTCGCTCTTGTCGCTGCCGCTTGTGCAAGCGCAGGAGACGGAGGCGAAGCAACAACAACTACTGCTGCCACGGCTGAGGGCGGCGACGAGGGTGGCGACACCGGTCAAGCGGCTGGTGGAAGCACCCTTGAAGAAGTTCAGGCCCGTGGGAAGCTCGTCTGTGGTATCGGTGGATCTGCAATCGGATTCTCTGAGACCCAGGCTGACGGTAGCGCAACCGGTTTCGACGCTGATTACTGCCGTGCAGTAGCTGCGGCGGTCCTCGGTGACGCGGACGCAGTCGAGTACCGTGCACTGACCGCGGCTGAGCGCTTCGAAGCTCTCAAAAACGGTGAGATCGACGTTCTGATCCGCAACTCCACGTGGACCCAGAGCCGTGATGCCGACATCGGTGTGCAGTTCACCGCGACAACGTACTACGACGGCCAGCAGATGTTGGTCAGCCCCACTGGCCCCGCTGGCTTCTCGAACGTCACTCCCAACAGCACTGTTGCTGACATCGACGGCGCAACCGTCTGTGTGAACGCGGGTACGACGACGGAGAAGAACATCACCGAGGCTGCTGCAGTGGCCGGTATCACGATCACGCTCGAGACGACCGAGACGACTTCTGAGGCTCAGGAGAAGTTCAAGGCCGGATCCTGTGACGTGTACACGACGGATGGTTCTGGCCTCTTCGGCCTCCGTGCCGCTGAATCACAGGCTGGTACTGAGGGAGCGGCTGAATGGATCATCTTCCCGACGGCGCCGATCTCCAAGGAGCCCCTGGGTCCTGTCGTTCGTCAGAACGATGATGCATGGTTCGACATTGTCCAGTGGACGGTGTTCGCCACGTTCATCGCTGATGAACTGGGTGTCTCGTCTGTGAACTTCGCCGACATGATGGATGCGACGCCTGAACTCGTCCGCCTCTTCGGTGGCGAAGGCGAGATCCAGACCGCCATGGGCCTCGACGCCAAGGCGTTCGAGGAAGTCATCAAGCAGGTCGGCAACTACGGCGAGATCTTCGAGAGGAACCTCACCGTTCCGCTCGGTCTCGAGCGTGAGGGAAGCCTCAACATGCAGTGGTTCGACGGTGGCCTCATCTACGCACCGCCAGCTCGCTAACTCGATTAGCACTAAGGCAGTAAGGGCGCTCCGAGAGGGGCGCCCTTTCTGCGTGTCAGTTCACAGTTGTCAGTTCACAGTTGTCAGTTCACCGTTTGGGGGGTGGGTCATGGTTGGGTGGGCGCGGTGGGCGACGTCAGAGCGATCAGAGACGCGATCATCTTTCTGCTCTCTTCGATACGTGCG
>CAYUJA010000239.1:0-2650 GCA_964444875.1 uncultured Acidimicrobiaceae bacterium
CCTCAATGCAGTATCAGGCTCTCTACCGCAAACACAGACCACAACGATTCGATGAGGTCGTTGGGCAAGATCACGTCACCACGACGCTCGCTCGCGAGGTGATCGAGGAGAAGGTCGCCCACGCGTACCTGTTCTCCGGCCCTCGTGGCACGGGAAAGACCACGTCTGCGCGATTGCTCGCAAAGTCGCTCAACTGTCCCAACAGAGAACCAGACGGCGAGCCGTGCAACATCTGCCCCTCGTGCGTGGGCATCACCGAGGGAACATCCCTCGACGTGATCGAACTCGACGCAGCGTCGCACAACAAGGTCGAGGATGTGCGGGAGATGCGCGTGAACGTGAGCACGGTCGCCGCGGCGCCTGGCGCTCGCAGGGTCTACATCCTCGATGAGGCGCACATGCTCTCACGAGCAGCGAGCAACGCACTTCTCAAGACCCTCGAGGAACCTCCAGAGCACGTCGTGTTCATCCTTGCAACGACCGAGCCATACAAACTGCTCGACACGATCCGTTCTCGAACACAACGGTTCGACTTCCAGCCTGTCGCCACGGAGATACTCATCGACTATCTCGCCGTCATCTCCGAGAGGGAGAATTTCACCTACGACCATGCTGCCCTCGGAGCGGTGACATCCCACGCCGGTGGCTCGGTGCGTGATGCGATGAGCCTGCTCGAACAGGTCGCGGCCTTGGGAGGGGGCGTCGTCACGAGTGCGGGTGTTGCCCGTGCCCTCGGTATCGCCGATGCCGACAGCTACGGGCGCTTGCTCGACGCCATACACGCAACCGACGCAGCAGCGGCGCTGTCACTGATCGCCGAGATCGCATCCAAGGGTGCCGACCTTCGACGGTTCGTATCGGACGCCATCGGCTACTTACGAGGGGTGTTCCTCGCCCAGTACACACACAACATCGAGGAAGTAGCAGACGAGAGCAAGGAAACGATCGAACTGTGGAAACAGCATGCTGCGGTTCTCTCCCGAGCAGAGGTGCTGCGAGCGATCGACACGCTCTCTGAGGCCCTCGTCCAGCTACGAGCGGGGAGAGAGGAGCGACTCGTCGTCGAACTGTCCGTGATGAAACTCGCCAGGCCAGAGATCACACACGACCTCGAATCGCTGACGGTTCGCCTCGACAGGGTCGAGCGGGAACTGAGAGAGATCAAACGCGGGCCATCCCAAACACCCAGTGCCGCAACGACTGACGGGCCACTCGAGCCCGACCGGCCATTCACACCCACCGTGGTGCCGGTCGAACCCGGATCACAAGCATCCACGCCAGAACCGGAGCCGCCAGAACGAGAACTCGCTGTCGTTCCGCCTGCGGACGAACGCGCTGACCATCCAGCGGGCAGCGCCGACCGGTCCCCCGCACCGCCAGGGCAAGAGCTCACACTCGAAACGTTCGAACGAGCATGGCCGGCGATCATGGCCACGATCCGCCAGGACGTCGGGCCTCGCCGTCATGCCCTCTTGAGAGAGGCACGCCCGGCAGCGGTCGAAAACGGAGTCGTGTACTTCGAGGTCGCAGCCCACATGCACTTCCACCTCGAGCAGTTGAAGGCTGACGCCGGGATCTCAGATGCGATCATCGAAGCAGGGGCAGACCAACTCGGCCAGCCGGTCCGTGTTTCGTTCCGCTCCGCCGCCAACGCTCCAACGGCCGGGAACGATCCAGCCGAGCGGGCACCAGACAAGGATGATCTGATCACACCGGAACACGACGGTGCACCCGACCCGGCGAGTGTCGTCCTCGACATCCTTGGCGGGGAGATCGTCGCCGACACCAACGAAACCACAGACTGACGATGCGTCTTGGAATCGATCTCGATGGCGTAGTCGCCGATTTCAACACCGGTTGGATGACGCGGTACAACGCTGAGCACGGGACGAACCTGACACCAGACCAGATCACCGAATGGGGCGGGATGATCCCGCTGACTCACTTCGAGTCGATCAACGAGTTCTGGCGGTGGGCACGCAACGGTGATGGCCCCGGACTCTTCAGACATCTCCCGGTGCTGCCCGGTTCGGTCGAGGCACTCAAACGATTGTCCAAACACCATCAGATCGTGATCATCACCACCAAACCCCGGTGGGCGAACGCGGAGACGTTCTCATGGATAGGTGACAACGCCATCCCTACCCGTGAGGTGCACATCACAGGGAGAAAGTGGCACATCGACTGCGACATGTACCTCGATGACGGGCCTCACAACCTCGAGGCCCTCGTGGAGCATCGTTCGGACCGGGTCGTCTGCCGGTACGTCCAGCCATGGAACCGTCCCATGCCCGGTGTGGTAGATGTCAATAGCTGGGAGGCCTTCGAAGGTCTCATCGATCGCCGCACCTCAGGCACGGGTCAGGCTTCGCCAAACGGGTAGCATGGGTCCCGGCTGGGAAACCGCACCGGTTTCTTGCTAGAGGGAGATAACAAATGCGAAGACGAAATATCATATTGCTGTTGGCGGCTTTCATGCTGGTTCTCGCTGCTTGCGCATCGACCGGATCAGAGGAAGCCGCTACTACAACGGCGCCGCCAGATACGGCGACGACCACAGCAGCTCCATCGGGTGGCGACACAGCTACGACCGCCGCACCCGCAGAGACAACGACCACGGCACCGGATCCGACGGCTGACTGGCCAGAGA
>CAYUJA010000240.1:0-2644 GCA_964444875.1 uncultured Acidimicrobiaceae bacterium
TTTCCAGTTCACAGTTTCCAGTTCACAGTTTCCAGTTCACAGTTTCCAGTTCACAATCGTACGCGTAACGCGATTCTTCACTGAGAACTGTGAACTGACAACTGTGAACTCTCTCCGCTACACCAGGGAGACGATCTCCAACATCGAGTCGTCGAAGTAGTCGGCGTCACCTTCGGGCATGACTATCGCACGGGTCGGCTCGAGCTCAGATACGAACGCCGCGTCGTGGCTGACGAGGATGACGGTTCCTTCGTACCTTTGGAGGGCGAACAAGAGAGCAGCCTTGGCCTGGGGGTCGAGGTTGTTCGTCGGCTCATCGAGCAACAACACGTTGTGCCTGCCAACGACGATCCTCGCAAGGGCGAGTTTGGTGCGTTCCCCACCAGACAGGGTCCCCGCTTCCTGATCGACCTTGTCGGCGAGCAGGAAGAGCCCCAAGATGGCACGCAGTTCGCGGTCGGGAAGGCCGGAGGCCTGCCGCATGTGCTCGAGCACCGTCGTCGTGGGATGGATGTCCTCGTGCTCCTGGGCGTAGTAACCCACGGACACCCTGTACCCGATCTCCACCTCACCGAGGTCTGGTGTCTCGACGCCTGCGAGGATCCGCAGCAGCGTCGTCTTGCCTGCACCGTTGAGACCCATGATCACCAGTCTGTCGCCCCTGTCGACAACGACGTCCACCTCGACGAACACGACGTTCTGGCCGTACGCCTTGGCGAGGTCCGTTCCTCGCAACGGGATCTTTCCCGATGGTTCGGGTTGGGGGAACGCGACGTTGATCTGGCGCACCTCTCTGGCCACGTCGACGAGTCCCGAGCGCATCCGCTCAACCCTGGTCTCCCAGGACTTCGCCGTCTTGGCCATCGAAGCCTTCGCCTTGAAACGCTGTATCCCGGCTTCGAGCCTTGCTATCTCGGCATCCTGATGCTTCCGCTCCTTGAGCCGCTGCTCGTGCCTGCGTTCCCTGTCGGCCAGGTAGAACGAGAAGTTCCCCCTGTACGGCTCGATCCGTCCATCACCTGCCGCGAGAACCGTCGTGATCGCGGAGTCGAGCAACGGCAGGTCGTGGCTCACCAGCAGAACCCCACCCGAGTAGTCCGACAGGTACCTGACGAGCCAGTCCTTGGCATCGAGGTCGAGGTGGTTCGTAGGCTCGTCGAGTATGAGCGTGTCTGTCTCTGCGAACAGCAGCCGTGCAAGTTCAACTCTCCGCCTCTGGCCACCGGACATCGTGACAACAGGCTGTTCGAGGTCATCTGTATCTATCCCCAATCCGGAAGCGAACCGTTTCGCTTCGGCCTTGGCGACGTATCCCCCACGAGCGGAGAACTCGTCGTCGAGGCGTGAGAAACGGCGTATCAACCTGTCGCGTTCGGCATCAGAGGCGTCTTCCATTGCAGAACGCGCACGCTCCATCTGGCGCTCGATATCACCGATCTGGCGCGCTGTGAGAATCCGTTCGAGCGCCGACTCGTCCACATCAGCCGTGGTTTCGACCTCCTGGGGCAGGTAGCCGATCGCCCCCGACCGGGCGATCGATCCGACAAGGGGCTGCGTTCCACCTGCCAGAACTCGTAGCAGGGTCGTCTTGCCTGCACCATTGGGGCCGACGAGTCCGATCTTGTCTCCCCGTTGCACCGTGAACGACACATCAGTCAGGAGCGTGCGCGCTCCTGCGGTGACGGTCACGTTTCTGACGAGCAGCATGGAACAGAACTTTCGCGTGGGGAACGGTTGAACGATACCGACTAGCCGGAGTTCAGGTACGATGCCCCGAACAGCACCTCAGCTGTGGAGGCCACATGACATTCGGAAACTTCTTCTTCTTGATACTGATCTACGTCCCGCTCATCCTGTTGTGGATCTTCACGCTGAGCGATCTTTCCCACAGGAAGGACATCTCCGGCGTGGCCAAGGGCTTCTGGGCGGTCGCCATCGTGCTCCTCCCGGTGATAGGGATGATCATCTACTTCATCACCCGTCCCCACGATGCGATCCCAGTCAACGAGCCGCGACCGGCCGGCACCGGTGCAACCGGGATCACAGACGGCCACGTCGCGGAACTCGAGAAGCTCGCAGAGCTGAAAAAGGCTGGCGCACTCACGGATGAGGAGTTCGCGACGATGAAAGCAAGGGTCCTCGGCTGATGCTGCGCGGACTCGAAGCAACAGCGAACGTGCTTCTGTGGATCGCGGTGACCGTCCCGCTGGCCCTCCTGTGGGTGGCTGTGCTCGTCGACCTGCTCCGCAGGAAGGATCTCAGTCTCGTCAGGAAAGCGATGTGGGCAGCGATCGTGGTCTTCACCATCCACATCGGCGTCCTGCTGTACTTCGTCTTCCGCCCGGTTCCCCCGCCTGCGGGCAAGCGAGACCACGACGAGGCGGACAGGTCGTCGAAGATCGTGGCGAACATCGAACAACTCCACAAGAAACACGACGCCGGCGAGATCACCGACGACGACTACCTCGAAGCCAAACGCGAACTGCTCGACCTCACCTCCCGCTAGCGCTTCTGGCGTCACTCAGGCCAACTGACGCCAGAAGCCGGAAGAGCGGTGCCCGGGGCGGGATTCGAACCCACACACCCTTGCGGGTAGCGGATTTTAAGTCCGCCGCGTCTACCGATTTCGCCACCCGGGCTGGGT
>CAYUJA010000241.1:0-2629 GCA_964444875.1 uncultured Acidimicrobiaceae bacterium
AACCCTCCGGCGTTGGTACGTCGAATGGATTCGGAAATCGTGTCTCGCCCATGGTTCTCTCCTCGCCTTGTCATGTTGCTCGTCGTTCGCTTCTTCGTACACGATCTCGAGTTCGAGTGCCCTCAGGCCTCTCCCTCGCGACGTGGTCCACGTCGCCCTAGGTCACTGCCCACCCCCGGTTCCCTGGTCCCCGGAGCGCAGCCGGACACCGGCGAGGAGGTTCGCCACGATGTAGTCCATCGTCGAGTTCTCTCCCGATGACACCTGGTCCCGATCCCTCTCGCTCCACACCGTTTCGGGTCGACTCTGGAGCAGCAGGATGTTGCCTGGAGGTTCGAGGTCGGCATCGATCGCCCACTCGAGATCCTGGGGACACTGATGATGCCCTTCGACATGTCGTGCCAGCCTGGTCAGAGCGATGATCTCCTCGTCGGACAGACACGGGATCTCCCGGCGCTCCGGCGGCACATCGGTCCTGTTGACTCTTTTGGCTTGTGGATCGGCCCGATACTCGATCGCCTTGTGGGACACCGTGCGCCTGGCAATCCTCATGGCGATCTTGTCCACGAGGTAGTTGTCTGGGGTCACCTCGCCGGAGGCGACGGCTTCGCCGAGACCCCAACTGGCATCGATCGCCACCTTCGAGCGGTCACCGTTGATCGGGTTGAGCGTGAACATGACGCCGGCGGCCCTGGCGTTGACCATCTTCTGGATACACACGCTCATGTACACGTCTTCGTGGCGGTACCCCTGCTCGATCCGGTACGCGATCGCCCGAGCGGTGTACAGACTCGACCAACACCGCTTCACGAACGCGACCACGTCGTCGGCACCGACGACCCACAAGAACGTGTCCTGCTGGCCTGCGAAACTCGCCCCAGGCAGGTCCTCGGCGGTTGCGCTGGAACGTACGGCTACCGGAAGATCTGTGGGTCCGTCCTGGGAGTCGCCCCCGGCCGAACACAGAGCGGCGAGTTCCTCGTATCCGTCACGGATAGCGGATTCGACCTCCGACGGCATCGGGGTGCCGATGATCAGGTCCCCGATCTTGCGGCTGATGTCCTCGAGGCCGTCGACATCATCGGAGTCCGCTCCGTCGAGGATCGCAGCGATCTCTCGCTCCGTTCCTCCGTACTCGAGCATGGCGCGGTAGGCATGTGTGGTCACCGCGAAACCGGGTGGAACGGGGGCCCCGGCCCTGATCATGGAGCCGAGGCCTGTGCTCTTCCCACCGACCAGGCCGACACAGTCATGGAGACACTCCTCGAAGGGCATGGTGAAGCGGAATTCCGCCATCATGGTCCGACCAGATCGTCGTCAGATCGTGTCGCAGACGACATGATGCAGACTACCCATAGTATGTGATGTGTTCGCGTCATAGAACCCTGTTCTTCATACAGAACCGTAACGCTTAGTGTCGCTCTCGTCAAACGGTGCGACGCAGCGGGCCGATCCCGGACTCTGAGGTTCAGCCACCAGCCCAACGCGTGACGAGGTCGTTGTCGATCCCAAACAGGTCGAGCACGCGGCTCACCGTGTGATCGATGATCTCGCCGATCGTCTGTGGACGGTGATACAGGGCAGGAACGGGTGGCATCACCACCGCCCCGATCTCGATGGCCTGGACGACGAGACGCGCATGCCCGAGATGCAGCGGCGTTTCACGGGGGAGCAGCACCAGCCTGCGCTGTTCCTTGAGGGTCACGTCTGCCGCCCGCAGCAAGAGGTTGTCGCTGTAGGAGTTCGCGATGCCAGAGAGGGTCTTCATGGAACAGGGCGCAACGACCATCCCCATCGTTGCGAAAGAACCGGAGGAAAGAGAGGCAGCGACATCCCCGAGATCGTGGAACCGGTCGGCGAGCGCAACGACGTCGTCGAGTGTGTAGTCGGTCTCGAGTTCGATCGTGCGCTGTGCACCACCGCTCACAACGAGATGGGTTTCGATGTCTGCATGGTCGCGCAACACTTCGAGAAGCCGGATGCCGTACACAGCACCACTCGCCCCTGCGATCCCGATAACAAGACGACCCATCACAACCTCCGCATGCTCGACACGACGACACCAAAGTACTCTCAGGACACGAATCTACTCACTCGAACGAAGGGGCGCGCATGTCAGACCCTAGAGATCAAGCCCTGGCCTATGTATCGGACCACAACGTGGCGACGCTTGCGACCCACGGCGCCCAGGGCCCATGGGCCGCCGCGGTCTTCTACATCAGCGACGGGTTCACCCTCACGTTCCTGTCCTCACCGAAGAGCCGCCACGCAAGCGACCTCGAGACGAACCCACAGTGCGCCGTGGCGATCCACGAGGACTACAAGGACTGGCCGGAGATCAAGGGGTTGCAACTCGAAGGGTCCGTCCGCAAGCTCTCAGGGTCGAAGAAGGTCGGTGCCATCACACGATACGGGTCCAAGTTTCCCGTCGTGCGGGCCGACCGTGCACCTGCCCTGATCCGTGCAGCACTCGAGAAGGTGGCCTGGTACGAGTTCACCCCCACCCGCTGCTTCTTCATAGACAACTCCCAATCCTTCGGCCACCGCGACGAGATCGAGATCTAGCCGCAGGCGTCCCCCTGCCGTGAGGGATAAGCGAGGAGCCCTAGCGACGAGCTAGGGGGATCCA